>JAJYJR010000311.1 GCA_021789355.1 Chloroflexota bacterium
CTCTGCCGGCTCGCGCGGCGTTCGTCGCCGCCGGCAATTCGGTCGGGGCGTGGCGCAGCTTGGTAGCGCGCATCGTTCGGGACGATGAGGTCGGAGGTTCAAATCCTCTCGCCC
Organism: Chloroflexota bacterium; assembly: GCA_021789355.1. The sequence continues at coordinate 115 of JAJYJR010000311.1, forward strand.
CGACCAACCGGTCCGTTCTATCCCCCACCAGAGGCCTCGAGGTGGGCTACCTGCGCCTCCAGCGACCCACCTGAGCCCGTGATTGGCGTGATCTGCGCATCTTCGGCCCCACCGCGCTCAATTTCGGGAGGGCGCCACCGGACGGCTGGTGACTCGGATCCAAGGCGACGCGTTGGCGGCACGCACTCGGTGCATACTTGGGTGCGCCGCAACGTTCGGGAGGAGAGCTCGTCATGCCAGACCCGATCGATCTGCTTCGCCGTCCCGTCTATGGAATGTCGCAAGTGGACTGGATTCTTCGTCTCCACCCGGGTACGGCAGAACGCTGGATCGACGGGTACTCGCGTGCCGGAAAGGACTACCCGCCGATCGTGCGGCTCCACAGGACAGGAGACGACCGGGTCACTTGGGGTGAATTCACGGAAGCTCGACTCCTGTCCGAGTTCCGCGGCGCCGGCGTGCCGATAGTGCGAATGCGCCCGGCCGTCGTCGCGCTGCGCGAGCAGTTCGACCAGCTGTACCCGCTCGCCCACGCCCTACCGTACCTCGAGGAGCGTGGCCGCGAGCTGGTCTTGAAGATCCAGGAGAGGGTCGCCCTCGAACGCCAGCTTCGCCTTGTGGTGGTGCGCAACGGGCAACTCGTTCTTGCGACACAGACAGACCAGTTCGTCCGGTCCGTGGACTTCAGTACCGAGGGTGTGGTCTCGCGGATGCACCCGCTCCCCGATATCGAGTTGGTGTGGCTGGACCCGCTGAGGCAGTTCGGCGAGCCGGTCGTGCGAAGCGTGCCGACCTCGGTCATCGCCGAGCAGGCTCGAGCCGGCGACTCGCCCGAACTGATCGCGAGCCTCTACGACCTTACCGACAAGGAGGTCTGGCAGGCAATACGCTACGAGCTGCTGCGGGGCGAGGCCGCTCAAGCCGCGTAGATGACCGGCTCCACCGGTCTTCGCTTCTTTGTGGACGAGACCTCGCTTGGTCTCGGCAAGATGCTCGCGATCGCGCGCCCTGACGTGGTCCACCCGGGACACCGGAACCTGCCATCCATTCCGACCGGCACCTTGGACATTGACTGGATGCCAGTCGTTTCGAGGCTGGATGGGAACGATCACGTCAAGTGGCCCCACCGTGAGTCCCGGTGTTGCGACGACCGGTTGAATCCGCCCATTCCAGCTGGACGGGGCCACGCGAGAGGGTGAGACCACATGCCACGCGGGCGCGGGAGCGGCAACCGGCAGGGGCCTACAGGCGAGCTCGGCTTCGAGCGCCAGCTGTGGTCGGCCGCCGACGCCCTCCGCAACAACATGGACGCCGCCGAGTACAAGCACGTCGTCCTCGAGCTCATCTTCCTCAAGTACATCAGCGACGCCTTCGAGGCGAAGCACGCCGCGCTCGAGGCCGCGCGCGCCGAGGGCGCCGATCCCGAGGATCCGGACGAGTACCGCGCGGAGAGCATCTTCTGGGTGCCCAAGGAGGCCCGCTGGTCACACCTGAAGGCCAGCGCCCCCCAGCCGACCATCGGCACGCTCGTCGACGAGGCAATGAGCTCGATCGAGCGCGACAACCCGACCTTGAAGGGCGTGCTCCCCAAGGACTACGCGCGACCGGGCAGCGCCTGGTCCGGCTCATCAACCTCGTGTCGGACATCGGTCTCGTCCGCCCTGCCAATCGGGCGAAGGACGTCCTGGGGCGCGTCTACGAGTACTTCCTCGCCCAGTTCGCCAGCGCCGAGGGCAAGAAGGGCGGCCAGTTCTACACGCCTCCCACGTGGTGCGCGTCCTCGTCGAGATGCTGGCGTGCCACCCGTCGGACGTATGGAGTGCCCCTGCGGGCGCTCTACCGGCAATGGGCCGCTGGGCGGTGCCTCCCGGTCAGGACCGGCGACCGCATCGGCCGTGTTCTGGTGGATGCCGCTGTCATCCGGGGTCGTGGTGATTTCACAAGCCCACGCATGGCGGCACGTGAGTCCGACCCCGGAGTCGGCGATGAAGGCCCTTGGGCTCGGGACCGGCACCGCCTTTGTGCGGTGGGATCTCGGCACGGGAAGCACCCTCTGCAAGCCTATCCGCCCCGCAGTGCGGGTTGCCTGAAGGTGGATCGCGTTCGCGCGCGAGGACATGCACCGGCACGGGTTCTGGCCGTGCTGGGTTACTGCCCAGAACGCTGGTCCGAGGCTTCGACGGGCTGCGCAGCGCGGATACAATGAGCTCGCCCGGTTGCCCCCGGCACCCTCTCGTCTCCCGAGAAGGACGCGTATTGGCTGGCCGCGGGAGCAGATCCCAGGATACCGTTCGGCCGGATCAGTGATGCTCATGGTCCCGCTGTCCGGCCGCGCGCCGCTCCTCTCTGGGTGCCCGGTTCCGTGGCCTCCCAGCGATGACTACACGCTGGACCTGTCCGACCTCGTGTTCGCGACTCCGTTCGACCTGGTGGGGCTCGCAGCGCTCGTCCACGCCACGCCTCCGAGCCGGAACGTTGTCGTTGTGCCGCCGCGTAGGCCAGGGGTCGCCAACTACCTGCAAAGGATGGATCTGTTCCTCGTCCTCGATGGTCGGGTACGCGTGGTGCCGGCTCTGGCTCCCGAGTTGCCGCGCGACCCCGGTCCTGCATTGGTCGAGCTTCGTCGTTTGGATCGACCCGACGAGATCGACGACGACGCCTCGATGCTGTGGCCCAGGCTGCGTGCGAAACTGCCGTACGAGGTCTGCCGCGGCCTGTTCGAGATCCTCGGTGAGTTGGTCGACAACGCGGCTACGCATGGACGAGGCGCGGCCGGTACGTTCGTCGCGGCGCAGTACTACTCCGGGGCGACATCGGGAATGCCGGAGGGTTTCTGGATCGGCGTCGCGGATGGCGGCATTGGCATCCGTGACCATCTGCGACACAACCCCCGCTATTTCGCGGTGGAGAGCGACATCGCGGCCATCCGTTTCTCGGTCCAACCGTGGGTCACCGGCACGACTGATCGCCGCGGGTGGGGTCTCAGGACGGTGCTCGAGAAGGCTGGTGCGCTGGCGCCGGGACGCGTCGTGATCCGGTCGGGCATCGGTGAAGGCGCGTTCTCCGTGAACCGCGGCGGCGCGACAACGGCTCACTATCGGACGCACGAGCCTGGAATCCCGGGAACCTGGGTGCACGTGCTCGCGGGGCACCGCGGCTGACCACTTGACGCGGAGCACTGGAGCGGCTACGCTTTCCGCGCTCTCACTGAAATCGAGGTTGGTGATGCTGCATCGGTATCCGGTCCATGGCCCTGTGGTGGCCACGCGAGAACGCGGGAGTGAGGTCCGGCAGAAGCTCGAAGCGCTGCTGCGGACCGCGTCGCCCGGCGACGTGGTCGAGGTCGATCTGACCGGAGTCGAGGCGATGACGGTGTCGTTTGCTGACGAGTTGGTCGGCCGGCTCATGGCTGATCGGGCTTCTGGCGAGTTCCAGGATCAGGCCCTCGTCGTGGTGGGGAAGAGCGACGACGTTCGCGAGACCCTTGAAGTGGTTCTGGAGCGCCGGGGCCTCGGCGTGCTGTACCGAGACGCACGGCACGGCAGTGCCGAAGCTCTCGCTGGCCCACCGTGGTTCCGTCGAACGGTTACGGAGGCCCAGCGGCTCGGAACGTTCCGGGCGATGGACCTGGCCCGCACACTCGATCTGTCGCCCCAGGCGGCCAACAATCGCCTCAAGCAGCTGTCAGCGAGCGGGGCCGTCTTGAAGGAGCGCGTCGTGCCCGCCGGAGGCGGGAAGGAGTTCGAATACCGAGCAGCCACCACGTTGTCACCGGCCTAGCCTTCGAGGCAAACAGAGAGGGGGCCGCAAGGCCCCCTCTCTCGGATCAGCGCTTTCCGCGCTTTCACTGTAGTGAGCGAAATGACAACCGTCAGCGTCCCCCCTCGCTTCGATGACGTCGAGTTCCTGAGACTGGACCGGTGGCTCGACGGCTGCTCCGACGACCGAGTGGTAGTTGCCGCAGGGTCGAACGAATGGAGTACGGCGGGCGCGGTCGCCGGGCTCCGGTGCCTTGTCGATTCCCTGTCACGGGTCGGTGCCCACATCGAAGTGGAGATGCCGCGTGCCCCCGTGGCGGCGGGCCGCCTCCTCGCAAGCGGCTTCTGTTCCGGCCTCGCGTGCGGGGCGGGCGGGACCACCGCAGCATCGTCTGGGTGGGCGGGCGTGTCGCTGCGTCAGATCGTCGATGCTCGAGATGCGGAGCGGTTCTCGAATGACGTGTTTCTGGCGTTGCGCCCGACCGACCATCGGGCGGCAGTGATGTTCGCAACGGCAGCGGGCGAGTTGACCTCGAACAGCGTCACTCACAGCGGCGCTGGCAACGGGGCTCTCGCGATCGCAGAGTGGGGGATGGGCGGGCACGAGTTGGCGGTCGTCGACAGGGGGATCGGCTTCCGCGGAAGCCTGGTCGCGCTGGCCCAGACCGTGACTGACACGGACGCCGTCGCGGCCGCACTCGGGCTGGGCGTGCCAAGGTTCGGGCGCGGCCTGGGCCTCCCGGACCTCGCCCGGCACGTCGCTGGGACGCCCGGCAGCGAGTTGATTCTGCGCTCGGGTTATTGCGGTATCCGACTGTGCCCAGGAGAGGCCGCGGCGCTGGAGGAACTCGATCACCCGCTCCGCGGAACATTCGCCACCTACCGACTGCCACGTTGAAGCTCGACACTCAGGAGGTTTCACGATGACACCCGAGAGCCCGGTGACTCACGAGCGGGTCACCATCATCATCGACCACCGGCCCTACCACTTCGACACCGACCGTGCCACAGGCCTCGAACTGAAGCAACGCGCCGACATCCCTGCGGCGAACCTGCTGTTCCTGGAGGTGCCGGGACCGAGCGACGATCAGCCGATCAGCGACAGTGAGGTGGTCCACCTCGAGCCCGGGGAACATTTCTACGACATGCCGCCGGGCAACTTCGGAGCCGCCTCGTGATCGACCCCCTGCTCGACGAACTCAACCTCGTCCGCGAGCGCTACGGCGACGCGACGCTCGAGGCACGGTCCGATGGCACTCGTCGTCTTGTCTTGCCGGCCGTGCCGCTGGCCGCCGGTTGGGATCGCGCCGCGACCCCAGTGTGGATCAACGTGCCGGCGGGCTATCCCAACGTTCGGCCGGACTGCTTCTTCGCGGCCGGGGACCTCCGGTTGAGTGGGGGTGGCGAGCCCACCAACAGCGCGGCCCAGCAGCTCGATGGGGCGTCCGTGCGGTGGTTCTCGTGGCACCCGGTCAGCTGGGACCCCGGACGCGACGGGCTGGGGCAGTACGTGCGCTTCGTCGAGCGCCGGCTGGCTGAAGCCCGATGACCCATGAGCTGATCCTGCCGGAGGCCATGCAGGCCTCGCTGCGCTCGCAGCTGCTGGACGACCCGAGGCTCGAGCGTCTCGCGGTCGTGTTCGCCGGCAGGCGGCGCGCCGACCGATCATGGCGCTTTCTCGGACGCGACGTGTGGGTTGCCGGACCCGCGGATTACCGGATCCAAGAGGCATTCCATCTCGAGATGGAGCCGACGTTCTGGGCTCGCGCCGCGAAGCGTGCTCGCGTCAGCGGCGAGAGCATCGTGGTTGTCCACAGCCATCCGCATGATCCAGATCCTCCCGATTTCTCCCCGTCGGATGACTGGGGAGAAGGGCAGCTCATGCCAAAGTTGCGTGCCCGAGCGGAGGTCCCGCACGCCACCGTGGTGATTTCCCCTGGGGGGATGCGGGCCAGACTCCACGACGGACGGACCCAGCCGCTGCGCGTCCGTGCCCCCTGGCAGATGGGCGAGGCGACACCCGGCGCCGATAGCCGGTACGAGCGACAGGTGCTCGCGCTGGGTCCACTAGGACATGCGCGGCTGCGGTCTCTCTCGGTTGCTGTGGTCGGACTTGGCGGCACCGGCAGCCACGTGGCTCAGCAACTCCTGCACCTCGGCGTAGGACGGCTGCTAGCGGTCGATCCCGACCACGTCGAGGAATCCAACCTATCCCGGCTCGTCGGCGGCAACCGCCGTGATGCAAAGCGGGTCGCCAGCAAGACCGACCTTGTGGTCAGGCAAGCCCGCGGTCTTGGAGGCCCCACGAAGGTCACGGCGATGCGGGCGTCCGTGGTCGACGACGCCGTCGCCCGGAAAGTCGCCGCTGTCGACGTCGTGTTCGGCTGCACGGATACGCAGCGGAGCCGGCTCGTCTTGAACTCGATCGCGCACCAACATTACGTGCCGGTGATCGACCTCGGCGTCGAGTTGCGTGCCACCGGAGGCGTTGGCGGCCGGGTGACCGTGCTGGGACCCGGCGAGGGTTGTCTCTGGTGCCTTGGCATTCTTGATGAGACACGCGTGCGGGCCGAGCAGCTAGGCCCCGAGGAGCGCCGGGCGCAGTATGGCGCCGGTTACGTTCCCGACGTCGATGTTCCAGAGCCCGCGGTGGTCAGCATCAACGGCGTCGTCGCCAGCCTGGCCGTCACAGAGTTCCTGGATCGTGTCACGGGGTTCCGCGGTGTAGGCGACCCACCGGGCATGCTCTTGTACCGACTTCTTGACGGCACGGTGAGACGCGCCTCCGTGCAAGGTCGCTCGTGTCCGGCTTGCGCGGGCGTCACACGTGGGGCGGGAGAGCTGGCCGCACTGCCCACGGCCCGTGGCGCCTGCGCCTAGGTCTAGTGCCCCGATTCATGCTGCTCGGTAGGCAATCGCACTCCCCGAGGCCCTCGTTCGAGAGAACCGAAGCGCAGGAGGTGGCGATGGCCCGCCGAGCCGAACTCTTCGTCCGTGAGTTGAGCGACGAGGCGGCGGCCCACCTCCTCCGTCAGGCGCGCCCGGGCAAGAACGCGGTCGTCCGCCACCGGGCGATGCTCCTGTTCGCCAGCTTCCAGAGCCAGAGCGTGTCCCAGATCGCGCTCATGTTC
>JAJYJR010000312.1 GCA_021789355.1 Chloroflexota bacterium
GTTCGGGCGAGGCTGGCGGTCGCCTGACCGGCGGCGGCGAGCCCCGGGCTGACCGGCGCCGCGCGGCGGAACGCGACAAATGCGACACTGCCCCCGGGATGATATGAGAACATTTGTTCTACTAGCGCGAGGACCGATCCGCCCGTGGCTTTCCGCCGGTCTCTTGGTCTAGACTGTCGGCGTCCTCAGTCGCAACTGGTGATTACTGGCCCGTCGCCGTCTGCCTCCCGTCAATGGCCCCGCCGGTGAGCCGATCTCCATCTTCTCGTGGCGCTCCCACCGCGCCCGTCCCCCGGCCGAACCTGGGCTGAGCGAGCTCTCCGGTGACAGCGTCCTCCCTGATCCTCCCCCGCCGGCATCGGCGCCTGAGTCGTCCGTGGATCCGTCCGTCCCGACGGCAGGCCCCGGCGAACCGCCCCGCCGCCGACGGCCCGACTGGACCCAGACATTCCTGCGGGTGTACCGCGACTCGGCGAACACGCGCCTGTCGGCGGAAGCCGCGGGCGTCAGCCGATCGACGGTGTACCGTCGCGCCGAACGGGACCCGCGCTTCGCGGCCGCCTGGCAGGACGCCGAGGAAGACGCCGCGGACGAGCTCGAGGCGATCGCGCGGGATCGCGCCATGAGGTCCTCGGACGGGCTGCTCAAGTGGTTGCTTTCGGCGGCCCGGCCGCAGAAGTACCGCGCAGGGTACGACGTACGCGCGGAACTGCGGGCCGAGATCGCCCGGCTGGCGGCAGAGCTCGGACTCCCGGAGGCGGAGGTGCGCGCGGCCGCTGAACGCACCGCCAGGGAGCTCGGCCGATGAGCGACCTGGCGGGCCTGCCGCCTCGCGACCGGCGTCTGCTTCTCGGCCTGGTCAGCCAGCGTCTGCGAGCCAGTCGGGGTCCGGAGGTGCGGGCCGCGTTGGCGAGGTCGCTGCTTGCCGAGGTGTCCGCAGGTGGCGACGAGTGGCCCAGCGGGGCCATGGATCTCCTCATTGAGGCGTCCGGGATGCCGGGCTCGATCGTGTGGCAATCCATCGCCACGGTAGCCCGCGAGCATGAGTCCACATACGGCCTCACCACGCCGATCGACGTGGCACGCGCCGCCCTGGCGCACCTCGATGACTGGCCCACACTCGATCCCGCGGGGCGCGCCGCGGCCATCGAGGACGAGCTGCTCAACCGCTTCCAGCGTGCGACGAACGCGGTGATCGACGCCGCGAACCGTCACGGCCTGCCCGTGGCAGCGCCGGAGCTCCATCCGCCGCTCACCACGGGGTACGGCTACACAGACGAGATTCTGAGGATGCTGGTTCACGGCGGCATGCTCGTCGCCACGGGCGAGCGCCGCAACGGGTGGGCGGTGTACACAACGCCGAGTCCCGCCCTCCAGACCGACGATGCCCCGAAGTCCTGACGGATCGAGCCCGCTCGTGAGGCCTGCATCGATATCCCCGGCCGATCGAAGCCGAAAAGGGATGCGGTAGCAAGCCGGTAGCCGAGCGCCTCGTCAGGATCCACCCGAGCGCGCGCCTCGCTCGGCAGCGTCCGGTTCGCGTGCCCCCGCGTTCCGTTCGCCCAGCGCGTCGGCAAGTCCGCGGGCGACCCCCCGGGCGACGGCTTCCTCGATGGCGGCGAGGAGCTCCGGTGCCAGCATGGTCGGACCGCCCGCCGCCTCCGCGCGATCCTGCGCGGCCGCGGGCTTGGCGCTGGTGCTGTTGCCGAGACGAGGGCGGCAGAGCCGGCGCGCCGGTCGTGCGTGGCCGATCCGTCGCCCGGCGGGGCAGGATGCCCACTCACGCCAGAGGTCGCCTCCGGGCCAGCCCGGGCGTGAGCGATCGCTGGCCTATGATCGGCCCATGCGCGGGGAGGAGGACGACAGCGCGGTGCCCCGGACGTCCATGCCTGGCGGCGGATCCCGACTCGTCGGCGGTGTCGGTCCGGCTCCGCGGCACGTCGGGTTCGTCCGGACCGACGCAGTGGCATGGGCACTGGCCCTCGTCGGGGCGCTCGTGCTCGCGGCCGCGCTCGTCGCGTTCCAAGGCTCCGCCGGATCGGCGTACGACTTCGCGGCCTACTTCCACGCCGCCCAGCGACTGACCGCCGGACAGCCGCTATACCAGGCGGTCACGCAGCAGGGTCCGTTCGCGCCGGGCCCCGGCGGCCTCTACCTGTACCCGCCCCCGCTCGCGGTGCTCCTGCTCGCGCTGGTCCCGCTCAGTTCCGCCTGGGCCGCGACCGCCTGGGAAGCCCTGCACGTCGCAGCGCTCGTGGCCGCGTGTGCGATCCTGCCGGTGTCGCGATGGGTACGGCTCGCGTCATTCGGGATCGCGTGCCTCTCGCTGCCGACCCTGCTCGACCTGAACCTCGGCAATGTCAGCCTGTTCGTCCTCCTGGCGGGCGCAGCGGCCTGGCGATGGAGCGTCCGTCCGCTCGGTGGGGCCCTGGCGGGCGCGGCTGCGGCCCTCGCGATCGCCGTGCGCCCGCAGGTCGCAATCCTGCTCGCCTGGTGGGCCCTGCGCCGCCGTGTTGCGCCGATCACTGGCGCAGCCGTGCTCGGTGCCGTGCTGTTGGCCGGTTCCGCACTGGTGACCGGTGGCGGCGCCTGGCTCGACTACGCGCGGCTGCTGCTCAACCTGCGCGGTGCCGGCACCGCATCGAGCGACGTCGGGCTCGCCACGCTCGCCGCGCGGGCCGGCTTCGCCGAGCCCCTGCCGGAGCTGGCCTTCACGCTCGGGGCTGTCCTGGCACTCGCGGCGGTGGTCGCGGCGTCGCGGCGCGATGCCGAGTCGGGCCTGGTGGCCGCCATCGTGGCCACGCTACTGGTGGTGCCGCTGCTCTGGCCCCACTACCTGACGCTGCTGATCCTCCCGGGGGCGCTGCTGGCCGCACGCGGGCGACCGTGGGCCGTGGCGTTGCCGCTCCTGGCGTGGCTGCCGGGCCCCGTGCTGCCGTTGGTGGCCCTGGCTGGCTGCTGGGCGCCGCTGCTGGCCGCGGCTGGGTCCAGCGCTCGGCCGCCGCAGGACGCGGGACCAGCCGGGCCGGACTGAGCGCTACGCGACCGTGGCGATGCCGGACCCGGGCGAGCCGTCTGACGCCGTCCCGAACCGCACCGTGTCCCCGGCGCGCAGCCCGACCCGAGCCGCCGCCCCTGCCTCGAGCTCCAGGCAGCCGCGCGCGCCGCGCACGAACCACACCACGCCCGTCCAAGGGCGCAAGCGCTCCCGGATCGCGACCACGCGCCAGGCCCCGCCACCCGGACCGTCCTCCGGCGCCAGGAACACCGCGTCGATCGGGAAGCGCATGAACAGCATGTGGATGCTCGCGTCAGTGGGGAGCCAGAGCCCCTCACCGGGCGCGAGCTCGCGACGGCCCATGAGGCCCATGAAACGCGCCCAGAGCGAACGAGCCGTCCGCACGTCGGTGGCCAGTGCCTCGCCCGAGCGCTGGATGCGAACGGCGACCTGTTGGTGGAGCACGCCTGACCGGCGCATGTCGACTGAGTTGCGAGCATCGCCCGGCTGGGGCGCGCGCGCTCCCGGAGCAGCGTCGGTCACCTTCGCGTGGCGGACTACCTGCCGCCGGTGTTCAAGTTGACCGCGATCAGGATGAGCGCCGGTCCGAGGATCACGGCGAACAGGGACGGGAAGATGCAGCCCACCAGCGGGAACAGCATCTTGATCGGCGCCTGTGCCGCCTGTTCCTCCGCGCGCTGCCGCCGCTCGATGCGCAGCTGCTCCGACTGCACCTGGAGGACCTTGCTGATCGAGACGCCCAGCTGCTCGGCCTGGATGATCGCGCCGATGAAGTTGGTCAGCGCCGGGACCTCGGTGCGCCCCACGATGTCGCGGAGCGCCTCGCGGCGCGCCTTGCCGACCCGGATCTCCGCCAGCGCCCGCCGGAACTCGTCCGGAAGCGGGCCGACCATCTTCTCGGTGACCTTGCCCAGCGCCGCGTCGAACCCCAGGCCCGCGCGGACCGAGATCGTCAGCAGGTCCAGGGCGTCCGGGATGGCGAGCAGGATCAGCTTCTGACGAGCGCGGATCCGCCGGCCCAGCCAGAACTCCGGCGCGAGATACCCCACGCCTGCGCCGGCGACCGCGATCAGCAGCCCCTCGAGCGGGCCGCCCGCCAGGATCCCGAAAACCAGGAAGGCGATCGCGGCCAGCGCCAGCGCCATCACCACCTTGAGCCCCAGGAAGTCGCTGGTGCGCATGTTCCCCGGGTGTCCGGCCATCGCGAGTCGCTTCTCGGTGCGGCCCGCCTGGGTCGCGCTGGTGAACCGCTGTGCGATGCCGGACAGGCGGCGGGCGAACGGGCGGATCGTCCGCTCGAAGAGCGGCGCCTGCAGCTCGAGCTCTTCGAGGTTCTTCGCCTGCATGGTGCCCAGCTGTGTCAGGCGCGCCTGCACGGGATCGACCGGCGCCGACTGGGCGATGCCGATGAAGACGAGCAGGATCCCGAGCGCGAGCACGGCCCCCACGAGGATCGTCAGGATCGACATGGCTCAGACCTCGATGTCCACGATGCGACGGATGATCATGAAGCCCATGAACATTGCGAAGCCGGCGATGCAGAGGACGATGATGCCCGCCGGCAGCCCCAGCACCTCCGGCGGCTTCCGGAACATCGGCTGCATGAACGACGGTGCGATCACGAACAGGATCCCGGTGAGGCCGATCGGCAGGAAGCCCACCACGTAGCCCGAGAGCCGCTGCTGCGCAGTCAGCGTCCGGATCTCGCCCTTGATGCGGACCCGCTCCCGGATGGTGAACGCGATCGAGTCCAGGATCTCCGCCAGGTTGCCGCCCACCTGGTGCTGGATCGAGATGGCCGTCACCATCAGCTCCAGGTCATCCGAACGCACCCGCCGGAGCATGTTCTCCAGCGCCTGGTCGAACGCCAACCCCAGGTTGACCTCGCGGATGACCCGCCCGAACTCGGTGGAGATCGGCGGACGCGTTTCGCGCACCACCAGCTCGACTGCCTGGAGGAACGAGGAGCCCGCGCGCAGCGCGTTGGCGATCAGGGTGATGGTGTCGGCCAGCTGCCCGTTGAATGCCTTGAGGCGGCCCGCCCGGCGACGGCCGAGCCAGAAGCGGGGCAGCATGAAGCCGATGATCGCGCCGATCACCCACGCCAGCGGGCTGCTGAACACCTCGACGAACGGGCTCAGCAGGATCATGAGCAACGGGATCCCGAGGGTGCTTCCGGCCCAGATGGCGAGGTACTCGCTGACCTTCAGGCGCAGGTCGGCGCGCGCGATGTCGCGGGCGAGGTTGGCGCCGAAGTCCCGCGCCTCTATCCCCCGGTTGAGGGTCGCCAGCGCGGCAGAGCTGGAAATCATGTCCGAGATCGATGGCGTCCCGGCCTTCTTCTTTTCCTCCTCGGTTCGCGCCGAGGCGTACCGCTCGAGCCGTTCGGAGACACTCGACCCGCGCGCCCCCGCCAGCCCGATGGCGAGCAGCAGGATGGCGAGACCGGCAACGGCGGCCAGCCCGAACAGGATCGGGTTGCTCATGTCGCCATTCCCCCGCGCACTGGCCTACCCCCGATCAATACGTGAAGCCGAAGAGGCCCGGCGGCAGGTGGATGCCGGCCACCTCGAACTTCTCGACGAACTTGGGCCGGATCCCGGTCGCCTTCAGGCGGCCCTGGATCTTGCCGTCCACCACGCCGGTCTGCTCGAAGACGAACACGTCCTGCATCACGATCACATCACCCTCCATGCCCTGGACCTCGGTGATGGCCACGATCTTGCGCTGCCCGTCCTTCAGGCGGTTCTGGTGAACGATCAGGTCGACGGCCGAGGCGATCTGCTCGCGGATGGCCCGCAGCGGCAGCTCGACACCCGCCATCAGCACCATCGTCTCGAGCCGCGACAGCATGTCGCGCGGTGTGTTCGCGTGGCCGGTGGACATCGAGCCGTCGTGGCCGGTGTTCATGGCCTGCAGCATGTCCAGCGCCTCGCCGGACCGGACCTCGCCGACGATGATGCGGTCCGGGCGCATGCGCAGGGCGTTGCGCACGAGTTCGCGGATCGGGATGGCGCCCCGACCCTCGATGTTCGGGGGACGCGACTCGAGGGTGACCACGTGCTCCTGGCGCAGCTGCAGCTCGGCCGCATCCTCGATGGTCACGATCCGCTCGTCGTTGGGGATGAAGGACGAGAGCACGTTCAGCGTGGTGGTCTTGCCGGAGCCCGTGCCGCCCGAGACGAAGACGTTGAGGCGCGCCTCCACGCAGGCCTTCAGGAAGTCGAACATCTCGGGGGTCGCGGTGCCGAACCGGATCAGGTCGTCCACCGTGAACGGCGATGCCGCGAACTTCCGGATGGTCAGCACCGGGCCCACCAGCGAGAGCGGCGGGATGATCGCGTTGACGCGGGAGCCGTCCGTGAGGCGGGCGTCCACCATCGGGGAGGACTCGTCCACCCGGCGTCCGATGGGCGCGATGATCCGATCGATGATGCGCATCACGTGGTCGTCGTTCTGGAAGACCACGTTGGTCAGCTCGAGCTTGCCCGTGCGCTCGATGTAGACCTGCCGCGGACCGTTGACCATGACTTCGGTGATGCTCTCGTCGCGGAGCAGCGGCTCCAGCGGTCCGAGGCCGATGATCTCGTCGGTGATCTGCTCGAGCATGCGCACGCGCTCGGCGCGCGTGAGGGCCAGCCCCTCCTCGTCGACGACCTTGCCGAAGACCTCCTCGATCTGCCGGCGCACCTCTACCTGGTTGGAGAGGTCCAGCTTCGGGTCCAGGTCCTGGATCACCCGGTTCTGGATTCGGAACTTGACGTCGCGGAACGACTCGCGGACGGGAACCTGCGGGGCCATCCGGGGGGCCGCGGCAGTGCCGTTGCCGCCGGGCTGCGAAGGGGCGCCGGCCGGCGTGGGTGCGCCGGGCGCGGTGGGCGCCGGGAGCGACCCGCCGGTGGCGGGTCGGGCGCTCTCGATGCGTCTCAACAGGGACATTGGCGCGCTCCCTCAGGCTCGCGA
>JAJYJR010000313.1 GCA_021789355.1 Chloroflexota bacterium
GATGTTCGGGATTGGGCTCTGCAGCGCCATGGGCACGCTGATCGCGTAGCCGTTGTTCTCGACCACGAAGACCACCGGCAGGCGGTGGATTCCGGCGAAGTTCAGGCCTTCGTGGAAGTCCCCCTGGTTGCTCGACCCCTCCCCGAGCTCGGTGAGCGCCACCTGTCCCGTGCGACGGACCTTCGCCGCCAGCGCGATGCCGACCGCGTGCAGCAGCTGGGTGGCGACCGGGGAGCTGGTGGTGAGGATATTGTGGTCGGCCGAACCGTAGTGGCCGGGCATCTGGCGACCCCCGGACGAGGGGTCGGTGGCCCGGGCGAACTGGGCGAGCAGGATCTCGCGCGGCGTCATCCCGAAGCTGAGCACCGCCGCGATCGATCGGTAGTACGGGACGAGCCAGTCGTGACCCTGCCGGAGCGAGGAGACGATCCCGACCTCGGCGCCCTCGTGCCCCTGGCCGCTGATCACGAACGCCGCCTTGCCGGAGCGGTTCAGCACCCACATCCGCTCGTCGATCGCCCGGGACAGCGCGACCAGGCGATACATCCGCAGGAGGTCGTCGTCGTGGAGGCCGTGCTCGGCGGCCAGCTCGCTCGTTCCGATCGACGCCTCGGCCACCGCGGCCCTCCCCTGCAGGACGCCCTAGAAGTTGATCGAGCGCCCGGCGACCGCCATGGCGGCCTCGCCGATCGCCTCGGAGAGCGTGGGATGCGGATGCACGGCGGCCGCGATCTCCCACGCGGTGGACTCGAGCAGCATGCCCACGCTCGGCTCGGCGACCAGGTCGGTCACGTGGGGGCCCACGAGGTGCACGCCCAGGACCAGGTCGGTCTCGGCATGCGCGAGCACCTTGGTGAACCCATCGTACTCGCCGCCGATGAGCGCCTTGGCGTTGGCCGTCCAGGGGAACTTGCCGACCGTGTAGGGGACGCCGTCGCGCTGGAGCTCCTGCTCCGAGCGGCCAATCGACGCGATCTGTGGCCGCGAGTAGGTCGCCCGGGGCATGATCGTGTAGTCGATGGGGTGCGGCTCGAGCCCGCAGATCGTCTCGACCGCGGTGATCCCCTCGTGCGCGGCGACGTGGGCGAGGAGGAGCCCGCCGACGAGGTCGCCGATGGCGTAGAGATGCGGCTCGCCGGTGCGCATGCGGCCATCGACCTTCACCACCCCGCGCTCGACCACGGCGCGCGTCTTCTCGAGGCCGATCCCCTCGACGTTCGAGGCGCGGCCGGTGGCCACCAGCATCTGCTCGGCACGCAGCTCCTTCGGCTCCTTGCCCTCCGGGCCGACCGACAGACGCACCCCGTCGCCATCGACGGTGACCGCCGCGGGGTCGAAGCGGGCGCTGGTCATCACCGCGATGCCGCGGCGCTTGAAGGCGCGCTCCAGCACCTGGCCCACCTCCGCGTCTTCCAGCGGCACGACCGAGGGCAGGTACTCCAGGAGCGTCACCTCGGCGCCCATGTCCCGGTAGAAGGAGGCGAACTCCACGCCGACCGCGCCCGCGCCCACCACGACCAGGCTCTTCGGCAGCGTGTCGCTGCGGAGCACGTCGTCGCTGGTCACGATGTGCGCGCCGTCCGGCACCAGGCCGGGCAGGCTCTTCACGCGGCTGCCGGTGGCCAGGATCACGTCGGTCGCATCGAGCAGCCGCTCCCCGCCCGCTCCGGGGGTGCCGTCCTCGCCGGCCAGCGCGACCCGCACTGTGGTCGCCCGCTCGAGCACGCCACGGCCGTGGACGAACTCGACCTGGTTCTTCTTGACCAGGCTCATCAGGCCCTTGGTCAGGCGATCCACCACCTGCGTGCGGCGCCGGGCGATCGCGCCCATGTCGACGCCGGTCTCGCCAACGCTCAGGCCGAAGGTCGCGGCGTCCCGGATGCGGGCGTACAGGTCGGCCGACTCGAGCATCGCCTTGGTCGGGATGCAGCCCGAGTGGAGGCAGGTGCCGCCGATGCGCGCCTCCTCCACGAGCGCGGTGCGCAGCCCCATCTGGGCGGCCCGGAACGCGGCCGAGTAGCCACCGGTCCCGCCACCGAGCACGACGAGGTCGAACGAGTTGGACGATCCAACGGCCACGGTCTCAGCACGCTCCTGTGCGATGGATGAGCGCCGCGGATGCCCGCGGTGTCGGGGGATCCCACGGCAGATGTCGGGGATGGATCACGTCGGCGATGGTACGGGCGTGCCCGGGCAGGCGCAACCGATCCCGGACATGGCGAGCGTCGACCGGGTCCGCCGGGGTCACGCTCGCCTCATGCGCGGCGGACCGAGGCCCACAGGGCGCGGGCGAGCACGACCAGCGTGACCACCACCAGCGCGACGATCACGGTCGGCGGCCGGCCGATGGCGTCGGCGAACGGCGGGAAGACGATCCCCAGGAACTGGAGACCGAGCACCACCACCACGCAGAAGGCGGCCAGCAGCAGCACCTCGCGGTCACGCACGGCCCGACCCGCGGCGGATCGCGGGGCACCGCCCGCGGCGGATGCCGCCCCACCGCCCGTGACGGATCCCGGGGCACTGCCCGCGTTGGATCGCGGGGCACCGCCCGCGGCGGATCGCGGGGTACCGCCCGCGACGGATCCCGGGGCACTGCCCGCGTTTCGGCCGTTCGCGTCGTCGGTGCCTGTCATCCCGTCCCCCTGCCCTGTCCGATCAGGATCGATCCGCGTCGGCCGGGATCCCGATCGGCGCCACCAGCACCCGGCCTGCGAGCGCGCGCCCGTTCCTGGTCTGGAGCCCCACCTTCGGCCGGTGGAACGTGACCGTCACGTCGGCCCGGACCACCGGGTCGGACGCATCGCCGCTGGTGAGGTCGATCGCCGTGGGCGTGTCGACCGCCAGCACCGGGACCCCGGCGGCGCGCGCGCGGCGAACGAGGTCCACGGCGCCACGGATCGGTTCTCGCAACTCCCCGCGCACCCCGGTACCCAGCAGGGCGTCCACCACGACAGCGGCCTTCTCGATCCCCTGCCCCAGCATCTGCAGATCTCGCGCCTGCGGCGCGTGGATGCGCTCAGCGTTCGGCACGTTCGCCAGCGCATCCCAGTTGCTCGCGGCGTCTGGCGTGGTGGGGCGCGATTCCGCCGACACGAGCACCACCGCGACCCGGTGGCCCGCCCGCGCCAGGTACCGCGCCGCGACGCAGCCGTCGCCGCCGTTGTTGCCGGGGCCGACCAGCACCAGGACGGGGCCCTTCGCCAGCCGTTCCGTGGTCGCCAGCAGCGCGCGGACCGCGGCCGCCGTGGCGGCTCCCGCCTGCTCCATGAGCCACCGGCCGGACGTGCCCATCAGCTGTGCCTTGTGGTCCGCGCCGCGCATCTCCTCCGCGGTCATCGCGGAACGCGCGGCCGTGGCCCGCCAGTGGAGTGCCAGCTGGTCGAGGTCCAGCGGCTCACCGCGCAGGGCCGGATCCTCGGCAGGCAGCGGCGGACCGGCCGGCGGCGACTGCGGGCGTGCGGGACGGTCGGAGGTGGGGGTCATGGCGCGCATAGCGTGCCACATGGGACGCCGGCGCGAGCGCAGCGGCCGGGTGCCATGGGACGCCGGCGCGAGCGCAGCGGCCGGGTGCCGCGCCGGCGCCGGTCAGCCGGTCCCCTGCAGCCCCGCCGCGACGCCGTTCACGGTGAGCTGCACCACGCGCAGGATCCGCTCGCGCTCGGGGTCTCCGGCCGGGAGGGCACGCAGGCGGGCAAGGAGCCTGACCTGTACCTCGCTCAGCGGCTCGACGTAGGGGTTGCGCAGCTCGATGCTGCGCTGGACCACGGGCGATCCGTCGAGGAGTCGCGCTCGACCCGTGACGGCGAGCAGGCCGGTCACGCTCCGACCGTACTCGAGCCGGATGGCGTCCCAGAGTCGGTCAGCGTCCGGCACGCCGCGCGCCAGGGCCGCGTACGAGGCGGCGACCCCCAGGTCCACCTTGGCCAGGACCATCTCGGCGTTGTCCAGGGTGGAGGTGAAGAACGGCCATGCCGCGTACATCGCGCGCAGGTCACGCAGCCCGGCATCTCCGTGGCGGTGGACGAAGGTATCGAGCGCGGTGCCCAGGCCATACCAGCCGGGTACGAAGGCGCGGCTCTGCGACCACGCGAACACCCACGGGATCGCGCGGAGGGCGTCCAGGGAGGGGGTGTCCGGGGCAGGGCGCTCGCCCGGGGCAGGAGATCCTGGCCCTTCGTCGCCCCCGGCCGCGGCACGTGCCCGGGCGGCCGGCCGCGACCCCAGGTTGAGCCCGGAGATCTCGGCGATGGGCGTGGCCGCCGCGAAGTACCCGGCGAACCCGGGCTCCTCCCAGACCAGGAACCGGTACGCCGCTCGGGCAACCTCGGCAAGCTCGTCCATCGCCGGGCCCCAGCGTTCCGCAGCCTCGGCGACCCGTCGGTCGTGTTCCGGGGTCGAGGCCCCGATCACGGCATGCGCGGCCTGCTCCAGCTGGCGGAGCGCGATGGCCGGGTTCCCGTAGTGTGCGGCGATCACCTCGCCCTGCTCGGTGTGCTTCAGGCGACCGCGCACCGAGCCGGCGGCCATCGCCAGGATCGCGCGGTTGGTGGGGCCACCCCCGCGTCCGATCGCCCCGCCCCGGCCATGGAAGAGGGTCAGCTCGATCCCCTCCTCGGCGGCCACCGCGGCCAGGTCGGCTTGCGCGCGATGGAGGGCCCACGACGCGGCCAGGAAGCCGGATTCCTTGTTCGAATCGGAGTAGCCGAGCATTACCTCCTGGCGGCGCTGCCGGCAAGCCAGGTGGTCGCGGTAGCCGGGGTCGCGAACGAGCGCCCGCAACAGATCGCCGGCCGACTGCAGCGTGTCGAGCGATTCGAACAGCGGGACCACGTCCAGGCGGTCGGCGAGCCCACCCGACGGGTCCGCCGCGCGAGCCAGCTCCAGTACGGCGATGACGTCCTCTGGCGCCCGGGTGAAGCTGATCACGTACCGCCGGCAGGCCTGCGCGCCGAACTCCGCCTGCAGATCCGCGATCGCCCGGAAGGTGTCCAGCACTTCCTCCACGGTCACGCCTGGCGACGCCTCGGCGCGGCCACCTGCACCGGCGTGCAGCAGCGCAAGCGCGGCCTGGTGCACGGCCGCGTGCTGGCGGACCTCCAGCTCGGCGAGGTGAAAGCCGAACGTCTGCACCTGCCAGGCGAACTCCTGCACCTCGCCCCAGGCCACCCGTCCGGCGCCGCCCGCCGTCAGCGCCTGCTGGAGCATCTGGAGATCCGCGAGCAGCTCGGCCGGAGACGCGTACCCTCCGCCGGCGCACGGCTCCGGCCCGGCATGGGGGTCCGCCGACGGCCCCTCGCCCGCGAGCCGGCCGCGCGTGTGGCGGAGCCGCTCCACGACGAACCCGAACGCGCGGCGGTAGGGCTCTGCCGCGAACCGGCGACCCAGCTCGAGCGCCACCTCCGGGTGACGTTCGGCCTGCGACGCCAGCCACGCCTCCAGGGCGGGGGAGACGGGCGCACGACCGCTCGAGACGGCGACGGTCTGCAGCAGCCGTTCGGCAACGTGCTCGTAGGCCCGCAGGACGTGTCCGGCCTGGATCCGGAGCGTGGCGCGCGTGACCGCCGCGGTCACGTTCGGGTTGCCGTCCCGGTCACCGCCGATCCAGGTGCCCCAGTGCAGGAAGCAGGGCACGCGCGGCGGGCGCGTCCCTGTCCGTCGAGCGTCCGACCCGCCGTCGAGCTGCACCAGGCGGACCGGTCGGGCCGTGCCAGTCTCGTCCACCTGCCCGGGGCCATCGGTCGCATCGGGGTCCGGCACCATGTCCAGCGCCGCATCGAGCGCACGGAGCGCCCGTGGCGCAGCCCCGAAGAGGGTCGCATCGAAGAAGACCATCGCCGAGCGCACCTCGTCCAGCGGCGAGGGCCGCACCTCCCGCAGGTCGTCGGTCTGCCAGAGGATCGTGATGGCCTCGCGGAGGCGGCGCCGCAGTTCACGGTCCTCCCGGGGCGCGAGCCGCGGGTCGTCCAGCCGGTCGAGCAGGTCGTAGACACGGCGAAGGGCGACGAGCAGGGTCCGGCGGCGGGCCTCCGTGGGATGTGCGGTGAGCACCGGGTGGATCGACAGGCCGGCGAGCAGAGACTCGATGCGGCCGCGATCCCAGCCCAGCGCGGCGAGCTCACGGACTGCGGCCCCGAGGCTCTCACCGACGAACCCCTCGGGCGATGCCCGTTCGCGACGGCGCAGGGCGCGCACGCGCTGCTTCTCCTCGGCCAGGTTCACCAGCTGGAAGTAGCGGGTGAACGCGCGGGCGAGTCGCTCGGCCGTCTCGAGATCGAGCCTGTCCAGCTCCTCGCCGAGCCGTCGCCTCTCCTCCGGGTCCGGCTTCGCGCGGAGCGCGATCGTACGGCCACGCACCCGCTCGACCAGGTCGAGGAGCTGCGGGCCGCCCTGCTCGACGAGTACCTGGCCGAGGAGCGAGCCGAGCAGTCTGACCTCGCGCCGCAGCGGCTCCGACGCTCCCGCGGTCCCGATCCCCTTCGGCTCGGCGCGGACGGCCTGGTTGGGGCGCGGCACGCCGGTCAGCCCTTCGGCTGCCCCGTGGGGCCCACGATCTTCCAGGCGCTCTCCCAGGGCCACTGGTGCTGCATCTGCAGGCTGATGTGGATCCACGCCATGCCCTCGAGCGTCCGGGCCTGCGCCAGCGGACCGACGTCGATGGGACGGAAGCCGATCGATTCGGCCAGCCGGAGGACCTGCTGCTTCGCGTCCTGGTCATCGGCCGCCACGTAGGCGTCCGCCCGCGTGTCGCCCAGGTTGGGATCCTCCTGACGGGCGGCGAAGGCGGTGTTGAACGCCTTCACGACCCTCGCCTGCGGGGCCAGTGCCTGCAGCTCCTCCGCGATCGAGGTGACGCGCCTCCCTTCGGGATCGGGCGTGGGGCGGTTGGTGACGTCGACCACGATCCTGCCCTCGAGCGATGACCGGAGGTCGGACACCACGTCGGCCACCACGGCGGTGGGCACCGCGAGGAT
>JAJYJR010000314.1 GCA_021789355.1 Chloroflexota bacterium
CAGCGTCGCCCACGGCGCCGGTCGCTACGTCGCGATCGGCCAGATGCTCCCTCCGGGCGGGTCTCCGACCGGCCCCGACGTCCCGATCTGGACCTCGACCGACGGGATCCACTTCACGGCGCTCGCCCGAACCTCGGGCGCACCCGGCGCGGACGACGGCGTTTGGCAGGTCATCTGGACCGGCTCTGTCTTCGTGGCGGTCGGGGATCCCCTGAGTCTGAACGCCCCCTCCGCCTGGCGCTCCACGAACGGGATCGAGTGGCAGCAGGTCGAGCTTCCGACGAACGCGCCAGCAGGTGCGCAGGTCCGCGTCGAGGGGGTCGCTCAGACCCCGACCGGCCTGCTCGCCGTTGGCGCCCTCGACGACACGATCCACGGGACGACGGCAGGCGGGATCGTCTGGGAGTCACCTGACGGCCGCTCATGGCAGCAGGTCACCCGATTGTCCGACTTCCAAGGCATCGACCTTCAGTCGGTGGCGGTGATCGGTGCCGGTCATGTCTTCGTCGATGGCCGGGACACCAGCCAGGGTGACACCTTGCTCTGGATGCTCGATCCGGGGACTGCCGGGAGCTGACCGCCCCCGCATCGCGACGTGAAGCGGAGGGCGTGAAGTACACCACCATCAGCACGTCCTGCCGGTCTCCAGCTGGCCTCAGCCGGCACCGCGGCTGGCGCGATCTCCCTTGTCGGGCCGGGCAGCCGCCTGGGCGGTGGCGTCAGACCAGGGCTGCGGCGGTCCCTCGATCGGGAATAGGATCGGTCTGAAGCAAGAACGTCCCGGTCGCTCGGTCGTGAGTCCCGTGTAACAGCCCCGCTGCGGGCCCGTGGCCTCCTGCCGGCACCGGCGGGCACTACGCGCTGGCATGCCGCTCGCAGGCGACGTGGTAGGGGCGCTCGGGTCGCTCGCGAACTCGGCTGCCCACAGGTCGAGCACGTACAGCGCGATGAGAGCGCGTCCATCTGAGACGGGCAGCAGGCGCCGTAGCAATCGATGCCGCCCTTGGACTTGATGCGCCAGCGAGCCCGATGCCCGGCGGTCAGCGTGTGGTCCCGCACGCGGCGATCGGCGCGGTCCAGCAGCGGGTCCCACCCCGGCGCCCGTGCCCAGCGGCGGATCAGCCGGGCCTCCGCCATGTCGGGGTCCCTCCGTGCCCGTGCCCGGTACACCGCTGCCGTCTGCCACTACCGGGCACTGCGGTCCCGGCCCGTCCCCGATCCCGCGCGGGCCGTCGGCCACTGCCGTTGACGATCTGCCGGACGCGTGCGACCGTCCACCACGGAGGGCACGAGAGCCCGCGGACGCGGGTCCGGGAGGCCCCCACCTGACGACGGGGCGACGATGGTGCGGGTCAGCACGTTGGGCGGCGAGACGTACTGCATCGACGCGGCCGCCGGCACCTGGGAGCGGGTCGGGGCGACGCCCGAGCGGGGTGACCTGTACGGCGCCCGGGTCGCGCTCGGGGAGCCGCTGGTCCTGCTCATCCCGGGCGAGCACCCGCCGCTCTACGTGGACGTCCTCGCCGCCGATCCCGTGGTCACCATCGACGGGGCGTAGCCAGCGCCGCGGGCTATGCGGCCGGGTCCTACTGCCCCTGTCTTCCCATGCGTCGGCCCCGGAGGTGGCCGACCCGCGGCCCCGGTCGCGAAGAACCGGGGCCCCGACTTGAGGCCCCGGTTCACGACCGGAAGAACGCTGCCGGCCCTACGGGGTCTGGAACCCGTGATGGCCGGGGTTGGTCGACCAATCCTTCTGGGCATACCCGCTGCCCTTGACCACGAAGTCGTAGGTCACGCCGCCGATGGAGGCCGTGTCGACCCACGCCTGCGTGCCGTTGGGGCCGGGCCCGTAGGAGTCACCTATCCCCAGGCGCAGGTAGGCACGGACGACGAGTTGTCCCGGGTACGTTGCCGCGATGTCAGCCAGCGTCATGGCGGAACCCGTGGTGATGCCACTGGTGGTGGTTGTCCATTGCAGCCAGTTCGTGGCGGTGCCGGCGTTCACCGTGGTGTAGGTGTCCGACGGCGCATACGCGGGCGGCACCATCTGGAACGCCACGTCGTCGGTGCGGGCGGCGTTGCCGATCTCGATGGTCATCCAGACCGGATTGGTGCCGTACTGGTTCACCACGTCGTAGGTCAGCGGCAGCGCCGCCAGCTGCTCGATGGTGACGTCGGGCTGGAAGGCGAAGAGCCCCTCATCCTCGTAGTCACCGTACGTCGGGTCGGTGGCCAGCCCGGCCTTGATGATCCCCGCCTGCCGACCCAGATAGACCGCGGTCAGGCCGGGCGATACGGCGCTGTAGTCGGGGGGCCCGTAGTAGGCCGAGTAGACGCCGAGCGTCCAGGTCGGCTGCAGCGCCCCGATCTTGAGCGTGGACGCCGCCGCGAGCGCGGAGCCCGAGAGGGTAACGGTCGCGAGGAGCGCGACCAGGATGGCCAGCCGTCGCATGTGGCGATCTCCCTTCCGCGCCGTTCGGCGCGAGCGACTGTGGCTCGCCTTCGGGCAATCCCCGCCTTGCTCGGAGGACGTGGCCGACGGGTCGGTATCGCCACTGGCTCGGCGCGGTCCAGGGCGACCGGTAACACGGACCGCGCGTCGTCGCCCCCCATCGGAGAGTCCATTGTACGCAGACCGCCCTGCCATCAGATAGTTGATTCTGCTGGACTCGGTGCATGGCTGCACCGGATTCTGCAGGAGCGAGCGAACCCCGATCGAGTCCGAGATCGGCGTCGCCGACGCCGCGAGCCCTATGCCGCGACGGTTCGCCGGGAGAGGACGGCCGGCAGGTCCTCGATCGTGATGTGGCCCTGCTCGCGGATCGCCTCGGCCACCTGGCGCACCTCGTCCTCTCGGTCCGCGAGGATCCGTCGGGCGCGCTCATGCGCCTCGGAGGAGAGCGCGGCGCAGGCGGCGAAATAGGCTCCCCGGTCATTCCCGCGCTCACCCCGGTGGGCGCCGCTCGGGAGCATCGGGTAGCCCGGCAGGCGCGCACTGGCCGCGAGCTTGTCGATTAGCGCCTGGACCTGCCACACGTCGTAGCTCGCGCCCAGGACCGCGCGTCCCAGGACCTCTTCCTCGGCCAGGATGCCGGCATAGGCGGTCGCGATCATGGCCCGGGCCTCCTCCACCGTCATCCAGGGGGCCTCCTCCTCGTCGCGATCCCCGCCGAAAACGGTGAGCCCCTCCGACTCGTGGATCATCACCACGTCGAGGCCGAGCCCGAGGGCCTGCCCGACCACCACGTGACCCGCCTCGTGGATGGCGACCACCTCGGGTGACGCTTTGGGCCGGCGCTCGACCCGCCCGTCGGCGCGGATCGCCGCCTCGAGATGGCGCCACTCGAGACACGGGTGGTCGGGGTCCTCGCCCAGGGCATAGGCGATCGCCTCGTGGGCCAGCTGCTCGACCTTCGCGCTCGAGGCACCGCCGGTCAGGCGCGCCGCGCGCCGCCAGTCGAGCCCGCCGTGCGGGGTGTCGGCCAGATAATGCGCGAAGAGCGCGGCCCGCTCGTCGCGACTGGGCCGCTCGAACTCGACCCACAACTCCAGGCGCCCCGGGCGCACGAGGGCCGACGAGAGCCGCTCGGGGCTGGTGTTGCTGGCGGCGATCCATACCACCCGGTCGCGGCCCTGCTGCGCGAACCCATCGATGACGCTGAGCGCGGCCACCAGGGCTTCCGAGCGCTGCCCGGTGGCCGACTCGCGGCCGATCGACTCGATCTCGTCGATGTAGCAGAGGACGCGCCGGGGATCGTCCCGGTGGGCGAGCCAGGCCCCGAGCTCCGCCCAGCGGGCCCGGCCGAGGACGCCGCCGGGGATGGCGAACATCTCGACCGGGCTGCCCTCGGCCTCGAGGGCCGAGGCGATGGCCCGGGCACACAGCGTCTTGCCGGTGCCCGGCGGGCCGTGTAGCACGATCCCGCTGGGCAGCCGACCCCCGATGCGGGTGAGCTGCTCGGGGTGGCGCAGGCGCGCCAGGATGCTGCGGATGGCCGTCTTCTGGATCTCCAGGCCCACGACGTCGCGGTCCAGGTCGACGCCGCTCACCGCGACGCGGTACGGCTCCAGCCACTCCGGTGCGCGTTCGCTCATCCGTTCACGCTCCCGCAGGTTGCCCCGGAATGCAAGGGGCCGCGACTCGGGATCCGACGCGGCACAGGGGATGAGCCTGCTCCGGGCCGGTCGTCCGCCTGTCCGTGGACGCGCCTCACGACGCCCTACGAGGACTGGGAGGAGCTCGGCCCGGCCCTCGACGATCGGCGGACCCGCCTCGGCCGCCTGCGCCCCGGCGAGCAGTTCGTGTACGAGTTCGACTTCGGCGACAGCTGGACCCACCTGTGCACGGTGGGTCCCGCCCGCATCGACCCCGAGGAGACGCTCGGATCGAACCGGACGGGCCGCTCCCGTACTGGGGCTACGGCGACATCCCCGACCAGTATCTGTGGCACTGGGATGGCGACGATGGGGAGACCCCCCTCGGTCCGGACCCCGAGGGCTCGGACCTGCCCCCGCTGCGACCGGGGTGGGGCGAGCCGCGTCGGCCGACGCGCCGAGGCGTGGTGCACTGATGACGATCGCCTGCCGGCGTGCCCGCTCGCCCTCCGTGCCAGACAAGCTGACACGCCGCCCGGTATCCTCGTGCGTGACGGGACGCACGCAAACCTCAAGACGCGGACGTCAGGCGAACCGGCCGTCCCCACCCGAGCGGAGGCAGACCGTGACCTTGACCGTCGCCTTGGTGGGTAGGGATGGGATAGTCGCAGCGACCGATAGTCGAGGCACGTTTGGCGACCCTCGTGGGGTGACTGCGCAGAACGACACCATGCGGAAGCTGTTCGCGCTTGCACCACATGTGGTCGTGACGATTGCCGGCGCTGCCGAGCTCGGCACCCAACTCATGGCGGAGCTTGAACCGGAGTTGGCCGCGTCGGGGCTCGACGGTGTCACTGCGGTGATGCATGAAGTCCGGAACAGGACTCGTCAGCGTTTCGTCGACTGGTTTCCTGGCTGGCAGATACAGCCCAGTGCGATCCCGGCGCCGCCGGTCCGGCCTGACCTCGCTCTGCTCGTCATCGGTTATGACCCGATCGACGGAGTCTTCAGGGAACCGAGGATCTACCAGCTCGTATCGGGCTTTGACTTCGCTCCCATGCTCACGGCCACGGGCTTCGGCTTGCAGGGGGTCGCGCAATATGCGCTCTACCTGTTGAACCGACTCTACGTGCCGGACGCCGCGATTGAGGAGCTCAAGCCCCTGGCGGCCTACGTCATCACGGAAACCGCGAGTCAGGACGGGAAGGTCGGCGGGCCGGTACAGATGGCTACCGTGACGCCCGACGGAGCTTGTACCATATTGGGTCCTGGTGATGTGGAGACTATCGTCGATGCGAACGCGAGCCTCAGCGACCAGCTCCGATCGTCCTTCTTTGCAGGCGCCAGCCAGTCCGGTGGTGGTGGTAGGTCCGTTCGTCGCTAGGCCCGGGCGCGAGGTGTGGAGCGACGTGATCTACACCGTCACATTCCCCTCGGGGTTCGTCGCCACCGGGCCGGAGAACTACCCGCAAGAGCCCACGGTGCCGCCAACTCCCCTCGTCGTTCTGGACGAGCGGCGGATCGCGTCGCGCGCCTGACCGGTCGACCGCTCTGAGGCGAACCGTGCAGACCGGCGCACGGGCGACCGCCGCTCACTTCTGAACGGTGCGGCGTCCCGCCCGTGCCGAAAGGACAGGGCGACGCACCCGTGGGAACGCTGGGCGCGGGATGGCTGGAGCCCATCGGATGACACCGTGACGTATCACCGCGCGATCATCGAAGGTGCCGCAGGTGGCGGAACGGTGCTGGGCGAGGCATGGGCGCACGTTCCGGGCGAGCTCGCGCGGCGGACTGAGCCAGGAACCGCCCAGCTGTTCCAGCGGTTTTGACGACAACGAGCGTCTGACGCATGAGGAGGCCGGGGGAGGGCCGTGGTCGCTGCGCCTAGCCGCTCGCCCTCCGTGCCAGACAAGCCGACACACCAGTCGGTATGCTCGTGCGTGACGGGACGCACGCCGGTGAGGGGCAGGCCGGCCGAGGGGTGAGCCACCGGACCGAACGCGAGGGGCGTGAGTGGCCGAGGTCATCGGGAACCCGATCCCGGAGTCGCCGTACCGCGAGCCCGCGCGCCATGCCCACCACGGTCTTGGCCGCATCTCCGGCACGCTCGTCGAGGGCGGGGGACTGAACCGCTGCGGGTCGGTCGCCCGGTCGGCCGCGCGCCGGCACTACGGTCCCGGGAGTCTGCGCCAGTGGTGACCGGCGCAACCGCGACGGGGCGCGGGACCCCGTCGCCCCACCCCAACAACCACGCCGGCCTGATCTGGTCGATCGCCGATCTGCTGCGCGGTGACTACAAGCGCGCCGAGTACCAGAAGGTCATCCTGCCCATCGTCCTGCTGCGGCGCCTCGACTGCGTGCTCGAGCCGACCAAGGAGCAGGTCCTCGCGCGCTTCGCCTCGCTCGGTACCGACAACCCCGACGTCCTGCGCGTGGTCGCCCAGCAGGTCGCCCACGTCGAGGCCTACAACACCTCGCCCCTGACGCTGCATCGCATCCTGGCCGACCCGCCCCAGGTGGCCGGCAACCTGCGTGCCTGGATCGCCGCGTTCGACCCCGACACGCGCGACGTCATCGAGAAGTTCGACTTCGACGCGCAGATCGGGCGCCTCGACCGCGCCAAGCTTCTCTACCTCGTGCTCTCCAAGGTGACCGAGGTCGACCTGCACCCCGACACCGTCTCGAACGTGGAGATGGGGTACCTGTACGAGGAACTCGTCCGCAAGTTCAACGAGCTCTCCAACGAGACCGCCGGCGAGCACTTCACCCCGCGCGAGGTGATCCGCCTGATGGTCGATCTCCTCTTCATCGAGGACGACGACGCGCTGCGCACGCCGGGCATCGTGCGCACCCTGCTCGACCCCGCCTGCGGCACGGG
>JAJYJR010000315.1 GCA_021789355.1 Chloroflexota bacterium
TGCCTCATCGTCGAGACGGCCGGGGTCGTCAGCGTCTACGATCGGCGGCGAGGCGGTCGGGTGCCCGCGGATCGCGCCACTCGAGCCTCGTCCACCCGGGAGTCGACGTGCGAGAACTCTACCCACCCATCGAGCCCGGCCGTGCCGGCCACCTCCGCGTGTCGGACCTGCACGAGCTCTACTGGGAGGAGAGCGGGAACCCGGGCGGCACGCCGGTGGTGTTCGTGCACGGCGGCCCCGGAGGCGGTGCGAGTGCCGACGACCGGCGGTTCTTCGACCCCGTCGCGTACCGGATCGTGCTGTTCGACCAGCGGGGCGCGGGGAAGAGCCGGCCCCACGCCAGCCTCGAGGAGAACACCACCTGGGACCTCGTCGCCGACATGGAACGGCTGCGCCGGCATCTCGGCATCGAGCGCTGGGTCGTATTCGGCGGCTCGTGGGGCAGCACCCTGTCGCTCGCCTACGCGGAGCGCCATCCCGACCGGGTGCGGGCCCTCATCCTGCGCGGCATCTTCCTCCTGCGTCCGCACGAGATTCGCTGGTTCTACCAGGAAGGCGCGAGCTTCATCTTCCCCGACGCGTGGGAGGAGTACCTGGCGCCGATCCCGGCCCCCGAGCGCGGCGACCTCGTCGCCGCATACCATCGACGGCTGACGGGTGACGATCCCGCGATCCGCGCCGAGGCGGCGCGCGCCTGGAGCCGCTGGGAGGCGAGCACCAGCAAGTTGCGGCCAGACCCGCGGCTCATCGAGCGGTTCGCCGACGACTCGATGGCCGACGCGTTCGCGCGGATCGAGTGCCACTACTTCGTGAACCGCGGCTTCTTCGCCTCGCCCGACGAGCTCCTCGACGGCGTGTACCGCGTCCGCTCGGTGCCTGCCGTGATCGTGCAGGGCCGCTACGACGTGGTCTGCCCCATCACGACCGCGTGGGACCTCCACCGCCGCTGGCCGGAGGCCGACTTCTAGGTGGTCCCGGATGCGGGGCACTCCGCGATGGAGACGCCGACGATCGACCGCCTGGTGACCGCGACCGACCGGTTTCGCGACGCGCGCTGACCCGGCGCGGTCCTCAAGCTCCGGGCCTGTTCCAGAAGGCCGTCGCGACGTACAGGGGCGAGGCGAGCGGCTGTCCGCCGACCGCCGTGACCAGGTACCAGGTCTGGTAGGTGCCGACCTGGAAACAGGACGAGGTGTAGGAGCCGCCCACGACGGAGGCGCCGGCCGTGGCCGTGGCGCCCGTGTCGAGCGTCATCACGACCGGAGCCCCAGAGTTGGGGGCCGTGCGCACCCGGATCGAGGGGCACATGGCGGTGATCGTGGCGGGGTACCCGCCTGCGGACGGCGACTGGCTCGCTGAGGCCGACGGACTGGCCGACGGCGACGGACTGGCCGACGGCGACGGACTGGCCGACGGCGACGGGCTCGGGGAGGCGGATAGGCCTGGCGACGGCGACGGTGACGGACCGGGTGACGGCGATGGAGTCGGCGACGGGGTGGGCGCCGGCACAGTGCCCGGGAAGGAGACCCGGAAGCTGTAGCGATTCGTGCGTCCGCCCGCATCCAGCCCCGAGATCGTGACAGTTCCCGGTCCCACCAGGGCCGGACCGCTGAACGTCGTCCGGTAGTGGCCCGTGCCGAGAACGGCGACCGTGCCGGCCAGCGTCTGCCCGGCCGCCACGAGCGTGATCGACGGCGTGGTCCGCATCGGCTCGGAGGCCCAGGCGTTGACCGTGTACGACGCGCCGGGCGCCTCGCCGGACAGCGTGGTCCGCACCATGTAGGCCGCGACCGTGAGCGGCCGGCTCAGGAACGCGCGCCCTGCCGGCCCGGTGGCCACGACCTGGATCGTGTAGTCACCCTGCGGCACCATGGCGCCCGCGCCGTTGCGCCCGTCCCAGGTCCAGGCGTAGGTGCCGGCCGGGGTGTGGCGCGCGTACCACGCGGTCCTTACCACGGCCCCTGCGGCGTCCAGGACCCGAAGCGTGCTGGTGGCGCGGGTCGCCAGCCGGTAGCGGAGCGTGGTGGTGCGGGCGTATGTGTCGCCGTCCTGCGGGTAGAAGCGGTTGGGACTCGCGTACAGGAAGCCGAGCACCCGGTTGACGATCACGCTCGACGTCTGTTCCACGGTGTTGCCGCGGGTGTCCTGCACCGACAGCACGACGCGGTAGGTGCCGTCGCGAACGGCGGTGCCGGCGGTCCGCGTGCCGTTCCAGGTCACGCTCCCCGACGACGCGGTCACGGGCGCGCTCCAGATCGTGGTCGCTCCCGACTGCACCGCGATCGTGCCCGTCATCGGCTCGGACACCCACCAGGAGAGGCTCGCGGTGTCGGCGACCCCGTCCCCGTTCGGGGAGAAGGCGTTGGGGGGGTTGCCCGGCGAGTTGACCGTCGTGACGGAGATGGCGCCCGTGGGAGGCAGCGGTGGCGCCGCGCCGAACACCTGGTGGAGCAGGGCGGTGAGCTCCGGCCGCGTGCCGTCGTAGCCCAGCGCCCACATGCCGGTGCCGCGCAGGTTGTCCGACAGGACGAGCTGGTACTTCGCGGCGAGCGACTGGGCGTCGTCGTAGTAGAGCTCCCGCCAGACGTTGGGACAGGTGTCGCAGGCCTGCTTCTGGTACGTCGTCCATGGGGACGTCTCGGTCGCGTCCCACTGGCGCCCGTTGGTGTCCGCCAGGCCGGCCGCCACGTCGTACGGCGCGGCCACCGAATACCCGTTCTGGTCGTTCTGGGGCAGCGTGGCCGCACTGGGGGCATTGGAGACGGTCGACCAGGCCCGGCCGTAGTAGGGCAGGCCCAGCAGCAGGTGGCCCGGTGTGGTGAGTGCCAGGTACTGGCCCACGGCCCGTGTCAGGTCGGTGTAGTAGGTCTGCGACACCAGCGGGTCGATCGAGCCTGCGTTGGCGGCGTCGGCCCCCCGGTAGTCGTAGCCCATGATGAAGAGGGCGTCGGCCGCCCCCGGGGCAGTCAGGCCCGCCACGTCGTAATTGCCGATGTCGGACGTCACGTCCACCACCAGTTCGAGCCCCGGCCGGGCGGCGTCCAGCGCGACCCGGAGCGACCGCACGAACGCGACGAAGTTCGCCGACTGGCCCGCCGGCACCGGCTCGAAGTCCAGGTTCACGCCGTCCACCCCGCGTGACACGACCTGGGCCACGATCTGGCCGACCAGTGTCGCCTGGGCCGCCGGGCTGGACAGCAGCGCCGTGCTGTTGGCCGTCCCGGTGGCGTTCCAGGCGAACCGTTCGACGGTGAGGGCGACCCGCGTTCCCTGCGCGTGTGCCGCGTCGATGATCGAAGTGAGGTCGCCGCTCTGCCAGCCGGTCCAGCCGGCCTCGGGCGTGCCGTCGGACCCGACCTGCTGGAGGGTCCCGTTGGCGGAGGCCGAGAGACCGAAGTAGGCGATGGTGGAGAGCACCGAGTAGTCCAGCGTCATGGTGGGATCGCCGAGTTCCCAGTAGGGCAGGAACCCGTAGATCTCGCGGCCCGGGCCGGTGGTGGCCGCCGGCGTGGGCGTGGGCGTGGTCCCCGGCACGGGGGTCGGCCCGGGCGTGGGCGCGGCCGTGGGCGTGGTCCCCGGCGTGGGCGTGGGCGTGGCGCCGGCCTGGGCCAGCCGCCGGGACACCTCGGACCCGGCGGCCGGGAACGCGCCGCCGACCGAGCCGGCCGGGCTGCCGTCGACGGAGAACCGCTCGGAGGCCCGCTGGCGCAGCGCGACGGTCACGGGTCGCGGTGCCTCCAGCGACAGGCGGTCGTGGGCATGCGCCTGGGCCTCGAGGTACGCCTCGCTCGGGATCCCCTGCGAGACCGCGCCGGAGGCGGCGACCGCGAGCGTCGGGGCGGCGACGGTGGAGGCCACACCTCCCGGGGCCACCATGGCTGCCGCGAGCAGGATGGAGGCGAGAGGGGTGGCGCGTCGCATCGGTTGGCCTCGCTCATCGGCGTTCCGTCGGGCACCTGGCCGGTGGCCGTGTGACGGGGCCGCGTGGCCCTCCGCGCGGCCTGCCAGAGCATAGCCGCGCGCGCCCGGCGCCGCCATGCCGGCGCGAACCGAGACAGCGCGGGCCGGCGCCCGTCAGCGCGGCTGAGGCAGCTCGATGCGAATGCGGGCGTCGACGACCACGGCCCCCTCTTCCAGCACGATGAGCGGGTTGCAGTCCATCTCCACCATCTCGGGGTGCGCCTCGACCATGGCACTCACCCGCAGCAGGATCCGCTCCAGTGCCGCCACGTCCGCGCGCGGCACCCCCCGGTAACCGTCCAGCAGGGGGAACGTCGCGAGCGAGCGGACCATCTCGCCGGCGTCCCGGTCGGTGAGCGGCGTGATCCGCACCGCCACGTCGCGGAGCAGCTCGGCCGCGATCCCCCCGGCGGCGCAGGCGACCACCGGCCCGAAGAGTCGGTCGTGCACGACGCCGACCAGCATCTCCACGCCCGGGGGAACCATCCGCTGCACGAAGAACCGCTCGACATGGTGCCCGGCGTCCTCGAGCGAGGCCGCCATCTCCCGCGCGGCGCGCTCGACGGCCGCGGCGCCCTCCAGCGAGAGCACGACCGCGCGCGCCTCGGTCTTGTGCACCACGCCCGGCGCCACGGCCTTGAGCGCGACCGGTCCGCCGATCGCCTCGGCCGCCGCGCCCGCCGCCTCCGGCGAGTCGACCAGGCGCCAGGTGGCGATCGGGATCCCGTAGCACTCCAGCAGGCAGGCGACCTCGTCAGGGCCCAGCCAGCGCGAGCGCCCGTCGGCCGGCTGGGCGGCGAGCGAGGAGCCGGCCAGGGTGGCTCCCGGGAGCGCCGCCTGCTGGCCGATCCGCGCCAGTGCGGCCGCCACGACCGCCGCCGCCTGGTCCTCGCGCAGGTCGTCGAACTGCGGCACGCCTCCGAGCGGCGCCGAGCGCCACTCCGCGTACCGCACGGCCTGCGCGAGCGCTCGCGCGGCCTCCTCGGGGAAGCTGTAGGCGGGCACCCGCACGGTCGAGTCGCGGAGCGCGGCAGGGCCACCCTCGCCCGACATGAACACGGTCAGCACCGGGATCCGGCGTGGCAGCTCGAGCACCGCGTCGCGGATCGCCACCGCGACGTCCTCGGTCCTCGCGTCGAGGGGCAGCACGAACAGCACGATCAGCGCGTCGACCTCCTCGCACGCGGCCAGCGTCGCGATCGCCCGGCGGAACGCTTCCGGCGACGCGGCGATCATGTCCACGGGGTTGTCGAGTGCGGCCTCCGGGGCCAGGAACTCGGCCAGCCTCTCGCGCACGTCCGCGGGCAGGCGCGGCACGACCAGGCCGCCGGCCTCGCACGCATCGGTGGCCAGGATGCCGGGGCCGCCCCCGTTGGTCAGGATCGCCACCCGCCGGCCGGCCGGAAGTGGCTGGTTAGCCAGCAGCGATGCCACGTCGAAGAACTCGCCCAGCGTGTCGGTGCGGACCACGCCGGCCTGGTGGAACAGCGCGTCCACCGTGACGTCCGAGGCGCCCAGCAGGGCCCCCGTGTGGGACGACGTGGCCCTCGCGCCGGCGGACTGCCGGCCGCTCTTGACCACGATGATCGGCTTGTGCCGGCCGACCCGGCGGGCGATCCGGGCGAACTTGCGCGGGTTGCCGAGCGATTCGAGGTAGAGCGCCAGCACGTCGGTGGAGGGGTCGTCCTCCCAGTACTGGAGGAAGTCGTTGCCGGACAGGTCGGCCTTGTTGCCGATCGAGATGAAGCTCGACAGGCCCATCCCCAGGCGGTTGGCGTGCTCGATGATCGCCAGGCCCAGGGCGCCGCTCTGCGACAGGAAGCCGATGTTCCCGCCCGTGGGCGCGGTGGGCGAGAAGGTCGCGTTGAGGCGCACCGAGGGCTCCATATTGACGACGCCCATGCAGTTGGGTCCCACCAGCCGCATGCCGGCCTGGCGGCACACCGCCAGCAGCTCCCGCTGCCGCTGCGCGCCCTCCTGGCCGGTCTCCGCGAAGCCACCCGTGATCATGACGAGCGACCTCACCCCCTTCACCGCGCAGTCCCGGGCTACCTGCACCGCGGTCTGGGCCGGGACGGCGATCACCGCGAGGTCGACCGGGCCGGGGATGTCCAGGATCGACCGGTAGGCCGCGACCGACTGGACGACGTCGGCGTTCGGGTTGACCGGGTAGACCGGTCCCGCGAAGTCGCCGTCGAGCAGGTTGTGGAACAGTTCGCCGCCGACCGTCCAGCGCCGCCTGGAGGCGCCCACGACCGCGATCGCGGAGGGATGCAGCAGGGCCCGCACCGCGGCGGCGGCGGCGATCTGCTCGCGGTGCTCGAAGCGCTCCCGCGCCGGGCCGGTCAGCTCGGTGGGGAACTCTATCAGGATGGCGCCCGGCTCCACGCGGAGCCTGGTGGGGAACCCGCTCTCGCGGAAGACCTCCAGCATCCGCGCGTTCTCGGGCAGGACCTCCGCGCAGAAGGTCGTGATCCCGTCGTCGTGCGCGCGCGCCGCCAGCTCCTCCAGCAGCAGCGTGGCAATACCCCGGCCCCGGTAGTCGTCCGCGACGACGAAGGCGACCTCGGCGGTGTCGGCCCCCACGCGGTCGTAGCTCGCGTTGGCGATGATGCGCCCGTCGATCCCGGCCTGGGCAACCAGCGAACAGTCCTCCGGGTCGTCCGGCGCGGCCCAGCGGTGCGCCATGCCCTGGAAGTCGGTGATCACGCCGCCGAACCGCATGCGCCGCGAATCGAAGGCGAGGCCCTGCAGGAACGCGACCAGGGCGGGCTCGTCCGCCGCGCGGGCGTCGCGAAGGTGGATCGATGAGCCGTCCCGCAGGGCGGCGTCGCGTTCTCGATGCCGGGTTGTGTCGGCGTCCATCGCTGTCGCAGCATACGGCACGGGTTCCGGTCCGGCGCCAGGAGCGTCGTGCGAGCGGATGTGCCGGGGCGGACCCGGCGGACGGACTCGCTATAGTGGCGCGATGAAACTCGAGCTCGGCCGCGATCCCGGCACCATCGGCGAAGC
>JAJYJR010000316.1 GCA_021789355.1 Chloroflexota bacterium
TGACGGTGATGGAATCTGCGAAATGGTCGCTCATCACAGTCTCCCGCCGGCGCTCCGGTCCGGCTGCCGATCGTCCCCGCACGGAGGCCGACGCAGGAGGGTCGGCGGGCGCTCGCCGGTGTCAAGAACGGCGCCGAAGATCATCGGGTCCCGATCGGATGTACCGGGCGACGGTCGACTGGTGAGTGCCGACGGTTGCCGTCCCGCCCCTACCACACCCGTCCGCCGGTCAGCACCACCAGGGTGTTGTTGATGTCGATGAGCCCCTCCGTGAACACCAGCGCCAGGGGGATGGACCAGAGGACGAGGCGGGCCCACGCCTCGCCGCGAGGGGCCCCCAGGCGGACGAGCAGGCGGCCGGGCTTCCGGCGCGCCAGGTGCCACACCATCCGATCGCGGGTGAAAACCCAGCACAGCCCGAGGAAGAGCCCGATCTGGACCAGGTGGATCACTGGCGCGAGCCAGGGCGAAGCGACGACCGCGGCGCTCCAGATGGGGTTGAGCTCGCTCGCGTGGCGCACGAGGAGGCCGGGATGTCCCGGCACCGGCGTCCAGGCCAGGGCGGCCATGGTCTCGAACGAGTCGAGCATGACGAGGACCGATCCCAGGACGAAGACCGCCCAGAACCGGCGCGACAGGCCCCGCAGTCCGCTCGACCGACGGGCAGGCCGGGGAAGGTGCAGGACGCCGGTACGTCCGTACGTCAGCGCATCCATGGTCGTGCTCCTGTGCTCCCGATCCAAGGGACCGGCGGCTCAGGCCGGCCTCCTCCAACGCACCGGGAGCCTGGGCGAAGCACGGTCGGTGTCAAGGATTCCGACCGCGGTTCCTCGGCACAGTGGCGCGCGAGACGCACGGGAAGTGGGCACGGCAGCGGGTGGAGCCGCGCGGCCGCCTCGCGCCGGGTCAACCCGGGCGGGTGCGGCGGTCTCCTCGATCGGGCCCTGCGGGCACAGTCAGGCCGCTCGTCTCAGCGGGGGGCGTTGGGCGCCCGGTCGAACTGGCGCGCGCGCAGTTCGGCCTGCTGCCGGCGTTCGACGAGCTGGGCAGCCCGTGCATCGAGTTGATCGGCGATCACCGCCACCTGCGACGCGATGGCGGGCTCACCCGCGGCCCGATAGCGGCTCGCCGCCTCGCGCGCGAGCAGCGCCGCCCGACGCAACAGCTCCGGGGCATCGGCGGCGTCTTCCTGCACGGACGCCCGGAGCGTCGCCGCGGCGGCCTCATACGCCCGGCCGGCGCGGAACCAGAGATCGCGGCGCCGGCCGCCGTCGATCGCCAGGCGTGCGGTGCGCTCGAACGCCACGGCCCGCGCGATGTGCTCCTGGACGGTCATGGCGTGCTCCTCCTCGCTCAGCGGTGCGGTGGTCCCGCCACCGGCGGGTCGGGATCGCGCCAGGAACGCGGATCAGCGGCGTGGATGCGCCGACCCGGGCCCACCAGCGCGTCCAGTCGCGCGGCACGGGCGCGGGCCTCGGTTGCTTCCGCGGGGTTCCCGGCGCGCTCCCAGTCGGCGGCCGCGCGGCGCAGGAGGGCGGCGGCGTCGGGCCACCAGTCGCGCCCCCGGCGCTCGAGGAGGCTGGCAGCGCGCTCCCAGCCATTCGCCGCGCGCCGCGCGAGGACCACCCGCCGGCGGGCGTCCGGCTCCCGGGCGGCCCGATCCGAGGCATCGCGGGCGCCCTCCAGCCAGTCGGCGACCTGTGGCGTCGGCACCTTCGGTTCCTCCATTCGTCGGACGGCCCAGGCGGGCCGCGTGAGGTCGCTGGGGGTGTGGGGTCAGGTCAGGCCCGGACTCCGGTCGCTCGCCCGGAGCGACGAGCGAGCATCGTCGCGGGCGACCAGCCGTCAAGCGTTCTGATCGGGAATGCGGACGGGAGACGGGGCGCCACGACCCGTCCGGCTTGGCTTTGGCTCGGCGCGCACACTGCCCGCCTGCGCGTGCTCCAAGCCTTGACGAAGAAGCGATCGTCCCCAAGCTCTCTCCGCACGATCGAGGGGTGCCGTGCCGACGGCCGTCTCCCTCGTGCGCCGAAGGGAGGCGGGAGGATGGCTCGGATGCAGCGCGTGGAGAGCCGCGCGATCCACGCCTACTCCTACAACGCGCGTCGGCGGCGCCTGACGCTGCGCTTCGAGCCGGACGGCTCGACCTATCGCTATGCCCTGGGCTCGACCCCGCCCGACCACGACGGGTCGGCCTGCCCGGTGTGCACGCAGGGGGCCGCCGCGATTGCCGCGGCCTTCGCCGCCGCGCCCTCGAAGGGCACCTACTACAACGCGGTACTACGGCGCGGGCACTTCGTGACCCAGCGGGCCCCCAACTGGCGCCGGAGGGGACGGACGCGCCCCCTGCCGGCGGCGGTGGCCTCCCCCGACCCGTGCCCCGATCCCCTGCCCCTGCAGCCCAGCCCGCGGGACGGCACCGGGTGGGCCAGTCTCGACGCCGGGCGGTCGGCCGCCCGTCTGGCGGCCACTGGGCCGACCGTGCCGCACCCGCCGGAGTCGCAGTCTCGCCCCTGGCGCGGGATGCTGGACGGGGCCGCCACCCGCGGGATCGCCGCCCTGATCCTGCTCGGAATCCTGGCCGGGGCTGCGGGGCCGGTCCGCGGGGCGACGCCGACCGGCACGCCCACCACGTCCACCACGCCGAGTGATCCGTGCCCCCACTACGGGGCGCACGGCCTGGCCCCGGTCTCGGACGGCAGCACCGGCAGCGGCCACGCCACCAGCACGGCCAGCGCGACGACCCGCCTGTGCGTGGCCGCCAGCGCGCAGGTCGTGGGTCCGGCCACGGGCGGCCCGTCGACGCCGATGGTCGCCGTGCTGTCCCAGGCCAGCTCGGCCCTGACGGTGTACGTGGGACGGGCGAGCGATCCGGCGATCCGGGCCCTGCTGCCGCCGGGCTTCGCCAGCGGGTCCGCCTGGGTCGTGATCGTCTCCGATCTGTGAGCCCGCCCGGCGAACGCCGTTCGCCCGCCAGTCGTGCTCTCCGAGGAGGTCCGCGTTGTCCAGGGCAACGCGGACCTCCTCGGACAAGATCAGCACCAGCTACGTCGAGAGGCGGAACCTCACGATGCGGATGGGCATGCGGCGGTTCACGCGCCTGACGAACGGCTTCTCAAAGAAGGTGCAGAACCACGCGGCGGCGGTTAGCCTGCACTCCTTCTACATGAACTGGGGGCTCGCGGACCACATCTGGACGTGCGAGGAGATCGCGGCGCTACTCGACCGAGTCGGTGCTACTGCCCGGCTGGATCTGGCGCGGGCGCGGGCGATCGAGTCTTCGCATCGAGCGGTGCGTCTGCTTGAGGGCCGACCTGGCGCTCTTGATGTCCCCCGCGGCTGGGAGGTCCTCGGGGCGCGTGTTGCTCAGCTTGATCATGGTGCTGCGCACTGTCCGGCCGACCTCGGCCGCGGTCTGCTCCAGGCGCGTCTGACCTGTCACGCGCTCGTTCTGGATCTTCGCATCCGTCTGTGTGATCCGGAACAGGTTCGCGGCCAGCTCCGTGCTGTGCATGAAGTCCAGGGGACTCCGGCCCACCGGCACGCCCTTGATCTCGCGGAGCCGGTTGAGGTTCACGTTGTACATGCCCCGGTATCCGGCGTTCTGGAAGAAGGCGTATTCCCGGTCCGTTGTGATCCCGGCGCCCTTGGCGGTCGAAGCGAGGCTCTTCTCGCCATCGGAGATCTCGCCCCGGATGATGATGCGGTCGAGGAGTTCAGGCGCGCTCAGGTAGTCCTGGAGGCTGTCGGCCAGTCCGGCAAGGTATGCCTGGACCCGCGCGACCTGGGTCTTCTTCGAGTCGGCGTTCATCGCCACGAGGAAGCAGGCGAACCGGCTCAGCTTCATATCGTGCTGGCCGTCGCTCGACAGCACCGTGCTGAAGTTCTCGGTGACGGGGATGTCGGCGCGCATGGACGCCGCCATGGCACGCTCGATCGGCCCCTTGCGGAACCCGCTGTAGTCCGCGTACCCGAGGAATGCGGCGTACTCGCGCGCGTGCCAGCACGTATCCCCGTTCACGTGCGCCGCCTGCTCGAACCCGAGCGGGTCCTCCTCGGTCGATTCCACTGGCCGCGAACCTCTGATCTGCGCTCCCCGTCTTGCCGGGCATTCTAGGCGGTCGCGCCCGGTCCGACTAGGACCCCCGGCACCCATCTTGTCAAGCCCCGCCCGCTCAAACTGATGCACTACCTCGCGCTCGG
Organism: Chloroflexota bacterium; assembly: GCA_021789355.1. The sequence continues at coordinate 4,204 of JAJYJR010000316.1, forward strand.
CGCGTTTCGCCTCCTCGAGGACGGTCTCGCACAGGCAGTGATCAAAGCAGTTGCCGCACGCGGCGCAGTGGTCAAGGCGGCTCCCGTTGTCGTGCAGTGCCCCACACTCGTCGCACCGGCCGATGTCGTCGGGTGCGCGGTCGGTGAGCGTCATGCCCCGTCCTCCGTGTCGGGCGCCATCCCGACCAGGCGTGCCCATTTCGCGTACGCCGCGATGCGGTGCGTCTCGGCCTCGGGCCCCGCGCAGGTGAAGGCCAGCTGCGCGCGATCCAGCAGCACGCGCGCGTAGCCGGGCCAGGTCAGGCGGGCCCGGCGGAAGCGGTCCGAGGCATCCACGTAGGCGATGCCGGCGAGCAAGTACTCCCGGCGCTCGAGGAGCGCGTCGCCCCGGTGTTCCAGCGCGATCGCCTCGGTCTTCAGGGCCACTCGCTGCGCGTCAGTCATCGTGCTCATCGCGTGCTCCTCTCCGCACTGCTCTCGGTGCGCCGTTTGCGGGCTGCGAGCGCCGACCCTCTTCAGAAGGAGGCGAGCCAGTAGTACGAGCTGTTCGGATGCTGGTGCCCAAGCGCGGCACACTGGCCAGGCGTCCCATAGAGGCGGGAGGGGTATGCGATCGTCTCGGCCCGCTGCGTTGCGTCCCCCTCAAGGTTGATGCGGCGGCTCGGGTGAACCCCCTCGCAGGTGGGACCCCGAACGGCGCCTCGTTCGACGGCCCGCGCGACCTCGGCGCCCGACACCGGAAGTTGAAGCAGGTCCCGCGGCGCCGGGCCGATGTAGCTCCGCTGTTCGTCCATCACTGCCATCCCGCTCGCCAGCATTCGGGCCGGTCCCCGGTCGCCCTCTGGGCGATAACGGAGGCTCGGCAGCAGTGCCCGAAAGTCAAGGTCCGCGCGCGAGAACGCCCCGACATCGCCTCACGCTCGCTCGCCCAGGACCACCGCCCCGATCGCCTCCCAGCGCGCGGCGGGAAGGTGCCCGGTCACGGCCTTGTCCCGCTGCCGACAGACCCACTCGCCCAGGCGGAAGCCGTCCCACACGAGCGTCCGGCCGACCGGGAATGCCCCGCCTGCCGCGCGATAGCCGCGCAGGGCGGCGATGCCGCGCGCGAAGTGGGCGTCGGCGTCCGACCAGGCGAAGCCAAGGGCGTCGAGGGTCGCCACCTGCGCGGGCGTCAGCCGGCCGCGCGACCGGGCGGCGCGCAGCGCCCGTGCCAGGCCAGAGTCGAAGGTCCAGACCCAGCCCAGCGGATCCGCCGCGGCGGCGCGGGTGGCGGCATCGACCGCGGCGTTGCGCGCGTGCTCGCGGGGCCGCCAGTCGAAGCCGAGGCGCTCGAGCCGGCGCCGCTGGTCCGGGCGGAGCCGTCCGTGGCGCTCGCGCTGGCGCTGCCACGCCACCCAGTGGCCCAGGGAATAGCCGTCCGGGGCGACGTAGCGCGCCGGCACACGACAGTGCCCCTCGGCCGCCCGATAGCGGCGCAGCGCGGCATAGCCGCGTCGCCAGGCCGCGGCCTGGGTGGTCGATGAGGGCCGCGCCGGGGGGTCGACGGATGGCGCAGGCGCGGGGAGCAGCGTCGGCATGGCAGCCTCCCTCACAGGCGGAACGTCGGCGCGACGACCGAGAGCATCGAGGGGAGCAGCACCGACAGGGTGCCGAGGACGGCCTGCAGGTGCAGGACCACCCCGGTCAGCAGGCCGAGCCCGGCGAGGGGGAGCGCGGCGTTGGCGGCCAGCACCCGCACCGGATCACGGGGCGACAAGAAGATGAGCTGCCCGCCCTCGTCGGTGCCTTCGTATTCGAGCTCCACGCCATCCGCGAAGCGGCCGTAGCGCACGCCATCGCGCGTCACGAGCTCGACGGCCTCCGCTCGCGTATCCCGCCGCGCGTCGCGTCGTGGGGCCGAGGCTGCGGGGGCCGCTCGAGCCGCCGGAGGGCTGGGCGCCGCGCGAGGCACGACAGGAGGCACGCTCGAAGGCGCGGCGTGCGGCGAGGGAATGGCGCGCTCGACGCGCGGCCCAGCCGCCAGCGGCCGGCGGGCGGGCGACACCGGGGCGGAGACCACCCGGCCCGGGACCTGCTCGGGGGTCATCAAGGTGGCGATGCCCGCGATCCAGTCGGAATCGGCGGCGTCCAGCGCCGACCACGCCCGGGCGGGCGCGGTCGTCGGTGCGACCAGGGTCCACGCCTCGGCGTCCGACGCGAACGGGTCGGGGCCGAACGCGCCATCGTCGAAGCGCAGCTCGCCCAGGAGGCGCGCCACAAGCTGCTCCTGCTGCGAGCGCTGGTTCGGTGCGAAGCTGCTGGCGTCCATCGTGGTGGCTCCCTGTGTGCTCCCGGCCGGTCCGTCGGGCCAGCCAGCACCCGCATAGGCGAGAACGCGTCACTGTCAAGGGTTCCCCCACGATTTCGTGCGACGTGGCCGGCCGAAGGGCAGCAGACGGGGACTCGCGGCGATCCACCGGCCCCGGGACATAACGAAAACGGGCGGGGAGGACCCGCCCGTCACTGGGGATCGCGGAGCGAGATCGGCGCCGCACCGGTGATTCTGGCGCGCCCGCGCACCATCAGCGAACAGTGGCCAGGAGCACCTGCCAAGCGTCGAACGGTTCGTTCCAGTACTGGGGCTGCGCGGCAAGATGGGACGGGGCCAGGAGGAGGCTGACGGCCCCGTTCGCCACCGCGACAGCCGGCGAGGGCTCTGCGCCCTGCGTGTCACCGGTGTCGGTCAGGGTCCAGTGCAGATCCATGGCCGTCCCC
>JAJYJR010000317.1 GCA_021789355.1 Chloroflexota bacterium
GAGCGGGCATCAGGTGGCCGCCCGTGCCGCCGCCGGCGAACAGCACGGTGGTCACGCGAGCGCCGCGCGCGCGATAGCAACCATGGTCACGGGCCCAAGTCTATGCCCGCGCCATCCCGGCGTCGAGGGTCCGGCGGTGCTGGGCGGGTTCCGCCTCACCTGCCGCGGGGCATCAACTCCGCGAGATCCGTAGCCAGGCGATGCGGCCCGGCGTATCGCGCGACCACGAGACTACCAGAAGGTGGTCCAGGGTACCGTCCACCACGTGGTCCGCGACGCCAAGGAGGACATAGCCGTGGAGCACAGCGCTCGCATCCCACAGGTCCCATCGGACGCTGTCGCGACCGGCCTCGGGCGAGCACCGCACCATCACGATCGAGTCGCGGAGATACCGGAGCGCCGTGATGGCCGGATGGCGCCTGGCGGCTTGAACCGACCACACGGTGCCGGGCTGTCCGGGCGACGGTCGCCGTAGGCTCGCAGTTTCAGCGGCAATCTCCTGCGGCGTGACGAGCGGGGGCTCGATGCCCTGCCCTTCGACCTGCAGCTCCGGCGCCCCGCCGGGCGCGAACCACATGAGGTCGTAGCTGGCGCCGTTGGAGTACGCGAGGCTGCCGTCCGGTGCGGCGTCGAAGACGGGTTTGGCCTCGAAGAGTCGGGGGACGGGGAGGAACTCGGATGCGCTGGTTTGCCGAGCGAACGCCGGCACCCGCGCCACGACCCGCTCCTTCGCTCCCGCAGCGACCCGCAGGAACGAGCTGATGACCGGCGCTCCCACGCTCTTGCCGGGCGGAATCACCTGGAGGAACAGCGCTCCGTCCCGCGCCACGAAGTCGGCGACGCCCGGCAGTCGCGCCACGGGCTGCGCGGACAGGAAAGCGCCCGCCGCGGAGAACCCCAGCCACCTGCCTCCGGCGACGTCGAACAGCCAGATGTTCCGCGCCGAATCCAGCGTGACGCCGGCGACGATCCGGTAGCTCCCTTCGCCGCTCGTCGTGCCGAAGACCCTCACGGCGCGTCCTGCGCTGTCCAACTCGGTGAGCTTGCCGCCAAACGGGGCGACCAGGACGTGGCCGCCCGACGCGAGAGCGATAGCCGGCAGGCGACTGAACCGGCACAGCGTATCCGATGCTCCGTCGCACAGCACCCGCTCCACCGCCACCGCCCGGCGCGGTGCCGCCTCGTACTGCCCCACCGTGATGCGCGTCGTTCGCGGGAAGTGCACCATGGCGCCGCTGCCCTGGCACCCCGCGACGAGTGCGAGCACCAACCACCGTACGCCGGGGCTGGCGCCCGTAGCGATTCGTGATCCGGTGTGCGGAATCATTGCCCCTCCACCTCGTTCAGGTGGGTCGCCGTCAGTCATGTCTCAGCGCAATCATCGGATCAATGCGCACGGCACGGCCGGCCGGGACGAGCGTGGCCAGCATGGCGACGGTCGCGAGCGCCAATGCGGTCCCGAGGTACACCCGAGGGTCAACGACGCCGACGCCGAACAGCATAGCCCGGAGAGTCAGCGCGGCCGCGGGCGCGAGCGCCAGGCCCAGCCCCACCCCCACCGCGACGCGCCGGAGACTCTCCCGCAGCATGAGGCCGACGACGTCCCCGGGCCGGGCACCGAGCGCCATGCGGAGCCCCATCTCCCGCGTCCGCTCCGTGACGGCGTACGAAGTGATGCCATAGATGCCCACGACCGACAGTCCAACGGCAAGAACCGCAAACACGCCGAGCAGCGACGTGCTGAGCCGCCGTGCCGCCGTCCCACGAGCCACCAGCCCGCTCAGGGTCAGGAGCTCGCCGATGGGCTGGTCGGGATCGGCCCGGCGAATGGCGTCCTGCACGAGCCCCGCGAGGCGGAGCGGCGCCCCCGTGCTCGAGCGCACCAGGAGCCACTGGCCCTCGTCCCAGGTGTCCGATAGCACCGTGGCCTGGGCCAGCGGCAGATACAACTCGGGGGTCGGTGCGGCATCCTGGAGCGAGTTGTCGTGGAGGTCGCCCACGACGCCCACCACGGTGACCGGCCCCAACTCATGACCGAGCGTCGGGCTGCTCCCCAGCGGCACGATCTCACCGATCGGGTCCGCGGCGCCCCAGAGGCGGTGTGCCAGAGCTTCGCTGATGACGGCCACGCGCGGGCTGCCAGGCGCATCCAGCGGACCGAACCCGCGACCGCGTCGAATCGTGATCCCCATCGTCTTGAAGTAGTCGGGCGTCACGACCGACGCGACGGCCATGAAGAACGGCGCCCGATGGCTGACGACCACCGGCAGGTACTGAAGGTCCCCGCTCAGCGGCAGGGATGTGCTGACGCTCGCGGACGCGACGCCGGGCCTCGCCTCGAGATCGCCCAGAACCCGGTCGTAGAATGTGGTCTCCGTGCCGAGGCCGGCATAGCGGCTTGGCGTGAGGCGGATCCGAGCGGCCAGGACACCCGAGGGGTCGAAGCCCGGATCAACGTCGTTCAGACGGATGAAGCTCTGGACCAGAAGCCCCGCGCCCAGCAGGAGCACCAGCGCAAGCGTGAGCTGCCCCACCATCAGACCGCCCTGGAGGCGGCGACGCCACCCGCCGGTCACCCCTGCCGTGTCGTCCCGCAGCACGCCCTCGATCCCGGGCGCCGTGGCGCTCCACGCCGGCGCCAGACCGAAGGCGATCCCGGTCGCCACGGCGAGGAGGGCCGTGAAGGCAAGCACCCGGCCGTCCAGACCGATCCCACCCGCTCGCGGCAGGGCTCGCGGCCACAGGGCCAGCAGCGCCGCCAGGCCCTGGCGCGCCAGGACCACACCCAGCACGGCCGCCCCCAGCGCCAGCAGCACGCTTTCCGTGAGGAGTTGGCGCACCAGCCGGGCGCGACCGGCGCCCAGTGACTGGCGCACCGCGATCTCCCGCCGGCGGGCGGCCGCTCGGGCCAGCAGGAGGTTCGCCGCGTTGGCGCACGCGATCAGCAGGACCAGCGCCACGACGCCGAACAGGATCATGAGGGTCGGCCGAACGTCCCCCACCACGCCCTCGCTGAGCGGCCGGGCCGCGTAGCCCTTGTCGAGCAGGTTCGTGAACATCCCCTGATCGAAGGCGATGCGCGTGCCAACCGTGTCCGGCCCGTTGAGCGAGATGACCAGGCGGCGAAACAGGAACGCGAGGTCCGTCCGGACCAGCGTCGGCGTCGCACCGGGCGCGAGCCGCGCCACCGCCTGCATTGTGCGCACGCCTCGCGACGTGCGAGCTCCCGGTACGGAGGCGAGCAGCGAGCCGATGGGCGTCCAGGCCCGCACGTCGCCGTTCGGGAAGCGGAACCGGGCCGGCATCACCCCCACGATCCGGTAGCTCCGGCCGTCGAGCCAGATGCGTCGGTCCGTAACGCGCGGATCGCCACCGAAGCGCGTCAGCCACAGGCTGTGCGCGAGCACCGCCACTGGCTCCTCAGCCTCGTCCCTGCCGAACGTCCGACCCACCAGTGGAGGCACGCCCAGCACCGCGAAGACGTTCGTGGTGGCGGCTGCCACCTCGATCTCGCGCGGGGCGCCCAGGCCCGTGAGGTTTCGGCGCTCCGTCGAGTAGCCTGCCACCCCGGCGAAGTCCCGCCTCAGATTCCTGAGGTCGAGGAGATCGAGATACGACACGCCCGACATGAAGTCCGAGGTGGAGCCCTGCTGCGCGCTCACCTCCACCAGGCGATCGGACTCGGGATAGGGCAGCGGCCGGAGGAGCACCGCGTTGACCGCCGTGAAGATCGCGGTGTTCGCGCCGATGCCCAGGGCGAGGGTGAGCACGGCGACCGCGGTGAAGACCGGGGTGCGCGCCAGGCCACGGAAGGCGTACCGCGCGTCGCGCCAGGTCTCATCCCACCACTCGGCCCGCAGGCGGCGCGCCGCGTGGCCGTGATCAATCGCTTCCAGCTCGCGCCGCGCCGCCCGCGGGTCACCGAACTCGCGGAGGGCCTGAGCGCGCGCCTCGACCTCGGTCATTCCGCCGGCGACCAGAGCCTCCGCCCGCGTTGCGAGGTGAAATCGCAACTCGGCGTCCACGTCGTCCGCGACGCCCCGGTGGCCCAGGTCGAGGTGGAACAGCCGGCGGATGCCCTGCGGCAGCATGCTCAGGCCGTGCCCATCACCCGGGCGACAGCCCGCGTGTAGCGGTCCCAGGTGAGTGCCTGCGCGCGCAGCTGCCGGCGGCCGGCCGCGGTCAGGCTGTAATACTTGGCCTTCCGGCCGTTCTCCGAGAGTCCCCACTCGGTTTCGACCCAGCCGCGGTCGGCCAGGCGGTGCAGCGACGCGTAGAGCGCGGCGTCCTCCACCTGCAGCTCCTCGCGCGTCGTCTGCCGGATCCAGGCCGTGACGGCGTACCCGTGCCGCGGCCCCCAGGTGAGAGCCTTGAGGACCAGCAGGTCGAGGGTTCCGCGCAGCAGGTCCAAGTCACCGGCCATGGGCTCTCCCCACATGTTCTGAGGGGAAGCTACGGCTCCATATCGGTAAGCGCAAGGAGAGGCATGCTCGGCGGTGGGCGTGTTCCGTCAGCGCACCGCGAACGCGACGGTGGCGGCTCCGGCGTCGCGCCCGCTCACCAGGTCGTGCACCGACACCCGCAGCAAGTACCGCCCTGGCGGGACCTGCGCCGGGATGATGTCCAGCATCTCGATCTCCACCCCGTGGCTCGCCTCCGGGCGCTCGCGCTGGAACTGGAGCCGCGTCGCGCCCGGCCAGGCCCGGCGCTGAATGTCCGCCTCGGGATGATCCGACTTGAGCAGCTCGTAGGTGACCTGGTAGCGCACGGCGAAAGAATCGGCCGCCAGCCCATATACCTCGACGTAGCTGCGGATCGTCGAGCCCGTGGCGAAGGTCAGCGTCCGCGCGAGGTGTGAGAGCATCGCCGCGCGGGTCACCTCACGCGAGGTCCCCTGCTCCCTCCAAGCGGGGGCCAACAGCATCTCGCTCACCGCCGGGAAGCGCACGAAGGGCCGCACGGTCCTCGGCAGCGTCTGCCGGCCGAGGCGGCCCGAATCCTCGGCCTGGGCCAGGAGGAGGTAGGACCCGGGGCGTGCGGGAATGCTCACCCAGCCGTGGGTGCCGATCCAGCGGTCCCCCGGCCGATCGAGACCCGTCAGCGAGGCCGCAATCATGCCGCGGGTCGAGACCACCACCAGGTCCGTCACGCCGAACCGCGCCGTATCCATGAGCTGCGCGGTCCACACGCCGAAATCGAGCGGCGCCGGCTCGGAGCTGTGATCCTCGGTGAGCCCGCGCTTCACCAGGGCGAACTGGCGCTCGTTCATCGGACGGAAGACCATGTCGGGCACAGTTTGCAGGCCGCCGGAGAACGCGTCGGGCCGGTCGAAGCGGACCCACCCGTAGTCCGGGTAGTGCCACCGCTCCACCTCCCGGTTGCTGCACTGGGGGTCTGCGGTGTTGGTGCCGCCAAGGTCACGCTGGTCCGGCGCGCCAAAGCGAAGGTACATCACACCCCGGTCATCCAGACCGGTGGCCAGGTTGTAGCCAATGCGCGCCGCCACGCTGTCCACGCTCAGCAGGTTCATGTTGAGCGGCGCGAACAGCGACTGCAGGAGGCCGGCAGCAACGCTAATATGTGCCATCTCCTGAGGCGTCAGGATGGCAAACGGAGACGGATTGATCCTGGCGCGGTCGCTTGCCCGGCTGACTCCCGGTAGCGGCACGCCCATGGCGTGCGCTTTGCACTCAGGGTCCACCCCACAGTTGATCCCCGGGTACGCCGGATGCAGATGCGGGGGAACCAGCACCTCGTACATCTCGCACCGCTCGTAGAACGCGCGCTCCCCCTGGGATGGCTCCAGGTTCATCGCGCGCCCGATCTCGCTCCGCTGGTATGAGACCAGCGGGTGCATCAGCGGAAAATGCTTCCGCGCATAGCGGAGCCGCGCGAAGTGCTCGGCCACCCGGTGGTTCACGCCCGCGAACAGGTCCGGGTTCCGCCGCGCCCAGAACGCCTCCAGCCACGCCTCCTTCTCATCGGGTGGCACACCGGCGTCCCACACCTTGATCTCCTCCGGCGAGGCGATCCCGATCACTTGCCGCCACAGGGCGTCCGTTGAATCCAGATCTGCGTGCGCCAAGGCACGGCGGTAGTACGCCCACCCGCCGAGCGTGTCCCCCGCCTCGAACGCGCTCTGCGCCCGCAGCGCCAGCCATTCCACGTTGGTCGAGTCCGTCACCAAGGCTTCGTCGAGCAGGCTGTCAGCCGCCGCGTACCGCTCGTCCTCGATGTTCAGGAGCGCGATGCGCGAGCGGATCACCGGGACGTTGGCATGCGGCGCCAGGATCTCCCGCATCCTCTGCCGATACCCTGAGTTGCGGAACAGCGTCAGCCAGTCGTCCCAGGCCTCGGGATAGAGCGGATCCAGGCACAGCACTCGCTCAAGGCCCTCCTGGGCCATGTGCTCCCCGTCGTCCCCACCGAGCCAGAGGCCCACCTCCGCGACCTTGAAGGGCGGCACGGGGTCGTTCGGCGCCAGGCGCATCGCCTCCCGGTACGCTCGCTCGGCCTGGAAGCGGCCGACCGGCATGCGCTTGAAGTAGGCGTCGCCCAGGACCAGGAAGCCGCGTTCGTCTTTGGGATGCATGCCGGTGTAGCGCTCCGCCGTGTCAATCGCGGCCTCGATCTGGCCGGCCGTCAGCAGGGCGCGGGCGTGCTCGAGCGAGGCTGGAAGCGATTCCTGGGCAAGAGCTTGGCTCGAGAGAACGACGCAGGTGGCCAGCAGGAACAGGCGGGATCGTTTCATGCGCCACCCCGATCCACGAGTCGCCTGGTCGTATATCCCGGCCGGCAACTCCGTATCAGCTACGCTAGTACCTGGGCGTCAGCAGGGCGTCACTTGCCCGCCGGTCAGCGTCCCAGCTGCCGCCGCCGGGTGCCGAGGTTCATGAGGGCGCCCGTGGCGGCGAGCGCCACGATGAGGGCCGAGCGGCCGAAGGAG
>JAJYJR010000318.1 GCA_021789355.1 Chloroflexota bacterium
CTCCCAGCGGGCGCATCGGACGGTACCGTCCTGGCCGCGCCGTCCCGGCCGCGCCGGCGCGGCGCTAGATGGGGAGCGGTCGCGTCCCCGTCGTCGGCTCGCCGTGAGCACCGCCTGGGTCACCGCGCCCGACCGGATCGCCAGCCACGCCGGCCGAGGGCACCAGGATCCCCTCCGGCGGTGGGGCGGGATGCGCGGCCTTGAGTGCGGCGATCTCGCGGCCGAGCACGTCGCGGGCATCGACGAGGGACGCGCCGACGGCGTGCCCGACGAGGATGCGCGGGGCCACGGCCTCGGTCCCGAAGCGTGCGTGCAGCCGGCCGGGGAAGGCGCGCCGGAACGCCTCGAGCGAGGCAGTGAGCCCGGAACCGCAGGGCACGCCGACCACCAGGAACTCGTCGCCCCCGTCGCGGATGGCGACCGAATCGGGCAGGCCGGCGAGCTCGGCCGCGAGGAAGCGCAGCACCTCGTCGCCGGCAGCCATGCCGTGGCGGTTGTTCCAGGCCCCGAAGCCCGCCAGGTCGAGGAAGGCGATCTCGACCGGGGCCGCCGCGAGGGCCGGCACCTCGGCGAAGAGGCGCGCCAGGTCGGCGAGGTACCCAAGGAACGGGAGCTGGGTGCGGCGGTCGCGCTGCTCGGTGGCGAGCTGCGGCCAGCGGAAGCGTGCCGGGAAGGGCCGCGCCAGGCGCCGCAGGAGCGCCTCGAGCTCCAGGGTCAGCCAGGCAGCCTCGGGGCCGTAGGCCACGAAGACGCCGTCGGGGCGGCGCTGCCGGTCGATCCAGCCGAGCGTGGCCGCCGGGTCCCAGGCCGGGTCGAGCCCCGCCAGCAGGTCGGCCGCCACCAGGGTGGTGAGCAGGTCGCGTGGCCCGTCGGCGTCGCCCCACGCCCCCTCGGGCGCCTCGCTGGCCGCCACGAAGGCGGCCAGCCGCCCCACCAGCCGCGGGTGGACACCGAGCGCCGCGAGCCCCGCCGCGAGCTGTGCCGAGACCGAGACGAGGGGCTGGTCGTGGAAGGGATACCGGCTGCCCGTCCCCACGGCGCCCTGGGCGATGGCGCGGGCGGCGTAGCTGTCGGCGATGGCGAGCGCGAAGGGATGCAGGCGGCGGAGCGCGCGCTCGTGACGGGCGAGGTTCCAGAGACCCCACGTGTCGCTCCAGGCGTGCAGGCCGACGACGAGGCGGGCCATGTCCCGGCGCACGACCGGCAGGACCCGCTCGAGGAGCGCCGCCGCATCCTCCTCGCCATCCGCGGCGAGTCGCTCGAGCAGCTCGACCGCGTCCGACAGCACGAGGGGTGTGAGCAGGGAAGCCTCGAAGCGCTCGATGTCCCGCTGTCGCCATTCCTCCTCGGCCGGCCGCCAGGCGTGCCAGGCGGTGCGCGGTGGGACATAGGGCGGCAGCTGGTAGTAGACCGTGCTGCTGGCCCAGGGATAGCGGCGCACGCTGTCGGGGTTACTGCTGGTCTGCACCTCCAGCCAGCGGGCGATCGCGGCACGGGCCGGCCCGGCATCGCCGTCCTCCAGGGCACCCAGGGCGATCGAGGCTGCGCAGAGCCCATCGCGGGCCGCGACGAAGGGGGGCCGGGCGGTGAGTGGGGAACCCATGCGCGCATGGTCGGCCACGGGCGGGCCACCGGAAAGTAGACGTTGGTCCCATGGCGTGGCGCGGCCGCCGGCGGTCGGGCGCACCGGAGCAAGAACGAGGAGGCCGGGCGCGTTCCCGGCCTCCTCGGCTATCCACGGACTGAAGGGTTACTTGGTGAACTGGAAGTCCGCCTCGTGGGTGGTCCCGTCCGCGAGCTTCAGGATGAACGCGCGGCAGGTGCCGGCCCACGCCTTGTCGGTCTTCCAGGCGTAGATGTACTGGCCGGCCGTGGCGTCGTAGCGGAGGCCGGAGGACCCGGCAGCCGTGGTCCCCGCGGGCGAGCCCGATGGCACCAGCGTGGTGCAATCGATCTGCTGGGATTGCGGATACCCGGCGGCGAGGATGTTCAGCCCCTGGTCACCGCCCAGGCTGAACTTCACCGGCACCGCGGCCCCTGCCTTCAGCACATTGAGCGTCGGCGCCGCGTCGATCGGGCTCAGGAAGCCACTGAAGGGATAGAGCAAGAACGTGGCAACGTTGGGATCGTGGTCGCTCGTGCCGCGCGCCACGTCGCCCGGGTAGTCGGCGGGGAAGTCGCTGTTGATGTGTGCGATCCGGAAGCCCTGGAGCGAGCTCATCATCGACGCGTTCGCGAACACCTGGTCGAGCGTCTGGGCTTGCCCGAGGTAGACGTAGCTGTAGGCGGACGCTGGCGTCGTGCCGACAAGGACGCTCCAGAGGTTCGTCAGATCGGAGCTCGGCGGGTACAGCGATCCGAGCTGGTCGCTCGAGCCCGCCTGGCCGATCGGCGCGAAGGGGTCGTCGGGCCGGGGGTACACGTTGAGGTCACCGGCCACCACGACCCGGGCATCGGGCATGGCGGTCTCGAGGTACTGCACGAGCGCGGCGTTGTACTTGGCCTGCTCGGTGCGGTGCGCGACGCAGGTGTCGGGCCCGCTCTTGAAGTGGTTGTTGATGGTGTAGACGTCGGCGTAGTTGCCCGAGCCCACGCCGGTGGCCCAGACGCGGAAGAGCGCCACGTCGGGCGCGCGCGGGAAGACCCAGCTGGTCTCGCAGGCCCCGGCTCCCGTGTAGACGGCGTTGAGCGTCTTGGGGTTGGACACGTCGCTGTCGTACGGCACGCTGGTGTAGCCGCCGATCACGGGGTTCTCGCCGAGGACCGGGTCACCGGTCTGGGGTGGAACGAGCTGGACGCGGTCGATGCGGTACAGATACGCCGGGGCGATGCCGCGCAGGTCCGAGCTGTCGCGGTCCCACGCCGCGTCATAGGCCGGGCCACCCAGGCTCGCCACCTTGAGCGCGAGGTCCTGGAGCACGTCGGGCTTGCCATCGGCGTTGTCGGTCGTGCCGCAGCTCATCGCGCCGTCGAGCACGCTGCAGATGTCCTGGTTCTCGACCTCCTGGACCATCAGGATGTCGGGGCTGTGCAGGTCGTTCACGATCTGCGTGGCGATGTCCGTGAGGCGTGCCTGGTAGGCGGCCTCGCTGGCCGGCACGTAGTCGTAGGGAGGCGTGACCGCGGAGAGGAAGGGTGCCACGAGGGGACATCCGGAGTCGCCCGCGAAGTCACAGCCCGAGAAGGGGTTGTTCCGGTAGTCGTAGAGGTTCTCGAGGTTGTAGTCGGCGATCGTGTACTGGGTGGCGGTCTCGACGACCGGCGGATCGTTCTGGGAGGGATCCGGCCCCAGGCTGAACGTGGGCTGCTCGCTGATCTCGATGCGGTACTTGGAGTAGGTGTAGTTGAGCCCGCCCGCCGGGATATTGGTGACCGTGTCAAAGGTGCGGGCGGGATCGATGAGCGCCTGCGCGTCGCCGGCGGCCGCCTTGATCCCCAGGCTGCCCATCAGGATGCGGTAGCCGTTGCCGTCCCAGCTCGTCGGGTTGTAGTTGTCGTCGAGCGGGTGGGCGTCGCGGAAGGCGCGATCGGTGTACTGCGTCGTGCGCTGGGCGATGGTGCTGTTGGGGGCAGCCACCCAGATCTCGGCGTCGGAAGGGCTGAAGACGTTGCGCCCGCCGAGCACGATGCTGCCCTCGGGCACCTGCACTCGCATGCCCTGCAGGCGCTCCCAGTAGCAGTTGGCCTCGGCGAGGGCCACCGGCGGGTTCGCCTCGACCGGCGCCACCTCATCAGCGATGTCCACGCCGCTGCGAATGAGCCCGACGAGGCTCGCGCTACCGAGCTCGGTCATGTTGTAGTACTCGCTGATCTTGCCGCTCAGGACCACCTCGTCGCCCACCACGGGCGCGTAGCCGCCGATGAGCGTGGCGTAGGTGCCCATGTACACGAACAGGCCGTCGGACGTCGTCGGATCCGTGTCCGCGGTCTCGGCCGTGTTCTGGATGTAGAAGCCCTTGTACGTGTTCGTGGAGTTGCTGATGGCCTGGAGCGTCTTCTCGTAGATGACGCCCTGGACCGTCACTGTCTGGCCGACGTAGGGCGACGTATGTGCGGCACAGCTGTCGCTGTCAGGGACCGGGCCGTTCACGGCTCCGATGGGCAGGATCTCAACGACGGTGATGACGATCGTCGCGCTCGTGGCGCGCGACTGCGCATCGCCAATCGAACAGGGCAGGCTCTTCGTTCCGCCGCTCGTGGCCGCCGTAACCTTGGTCGCGAACGAGAAGGTGTTGTCCCCGACCGCCGCATCGCCGTTGGTGCCGTCGTCGTAGAGCATCTGCGTCGCGGGGCCGCCGATCTCGGCGAGGTTGCACGTCACGCCGATTCCGGTGCTCGTGGGGGACGTGCTCGGGGTGACCGCGACGGTCAGCAGCGTGGCGTCGCCGGCGGAGAGCACACTCGGCGTCGCGGAGCCGGCGCCCGTGAGGGGCCAAGCGCTGTTGCGCGGGTTCGGCGTCCCAGCGACGAAGTCCGCGCCGTTGTCGTCGGTGTCAGTCGGCGGGCTGCCAATCCGCAGCGCGGCGGTGGTGTTCGACAGGGTCGGAGCGGGGCCGGTCTCCGAGCAGTTCGCCGTGTTGCCCGAGGTGTTCCCGTAGCCGACGAAGTCGATGATCTGCCCCCCGCTTGGGCACGATCCGCTCAGTGCGGTCGTGCTCGAGACGAGCGCGACCTTGCCGGCATTGGCTGACAAGGCGATCGTGCCTGTCGCATTGGGCGTGGGCAGGAATACGGTTCCGCCCGCCCCGGCAGCCTCTTGCACGAGGTAGTAGTGCCCGGGCTGGATCGTTCCTGACAGGTTCGTCCGGTTCGTCCAGGTCGAGCCGCCCGCGGACCCGTATTGCACGCTCCAATCCGTCAAATCGACGGCGGTCGAGCCGAGGTTGTAGAGCTCGATGAAGTCGTTCTTGAAGGTGGCTCCGCTGTTGCCGCCGCCACCGTAGACCTGGCTGATGACGACGGTGGTCGAGACGGCCGCAGCATGTGGCGGCGCCACGCCGAGGATCCCGGTGGCCGCGACGGCCAGACTGGCGACGAACACACTGGCCCGCGTCTGGGCGTGACGCGGATGCGTTGACATCCTGTGCCTCCCTCCCGATCCGCCCCTAGTCGCGCTCCCTCAACGAGTGCGGCGGGGCGGATCGCTCCCTCCATCAAGACATGGTCGAGGAGCCGCCCCCCATCGGCTCCCCGACATCCCCCGTATGGAACTGGGTTGGGGCAGCCACATGCGTCGATCACGGCGCACGCGACGGGGTACCAGGGCAGCGCCGCGTCCACCTGCGCGCGACTATCGCCCTGGCCGGCCCTGCGGGCATCCAGGCGCGGTGCACGCGGCAGCGGCCGAGACGCCCGCGTTGCGACGCAATCGCTGCGACGTTCTACGGCAGGTAGTAGCTCGGGTTGGGGAGCTTGAACGTGCGGTCCGCGTAGCCGCCGAGCAGGTCGCTGTACTGGTCGCCGAAGTCGGCCACGATGTCGTAGCCCTGCGACTCGATGTAGGCGCGCGTGCCGGCCTTGTACGGGATCGTGGCGCACGACACCTTCTGGGCGATGTACGAGGCACAGAACTCCGGCGTGTCGAGGTAGGCCGGGTACGTGTTGGTCGTCTGGTTGATGGTCGGCTTCGTGAAGAGCCCATCGGTGAAGCCGCCGTGCCCGATATCGAGCGCCGTCGGCGCCGGGTAACCGGCATCGATCTCCGGCAGCGTGGCGCCCGAATAGGCCACCGAGGTGATGTCACTGAACCCGGCCGCGGTGTCACTGACCAGGTTGGCGATGGTCGCCGCGTGCTGCGCGTCACCCCGGCCGGTGATCCAGAAGATGGCGTACCCGAGTTCGTGCGCCTTCTGGGCCAGCGCGACCATCCCCGGCGTCGCCGGGAACAGGTTGCCGGTGAATGTCGTCACGGGCGGCGTCCCGCTCGTGGTAAGCCCCACGAAGACCGCGTTCGTGGCGGGGTTGTAGTCCCAGTTGCTGAACAGCTCGTAGTTGTACGTGGTGAGCGTCGTGTCATCGACGTCGAAGACGATCGCCGGCTTGGCCGACTTGCCGGCCCGCGCCTGCAGCCACTGCGCGCCATCGGCGGCGACCGACTCGACTTCCCGCGCGTAGTTGCTTTCGAGGTTCAGGCCCAGCGTCCAGCCGGCCGTTGCCCCCGAGCCGGTCGTGGCGGTCGGCGTCCCGTAGTAGTTCTTGATCTGTTGACGCAGGACGTCGATGTTGGTGATCTGGTCCGCCTTCTGCGGCGTGAACGTCAGCGTGGACGGTGCCGCCAGGACCACCCCGACCGCTGCCAGGGAGAGCACGGCCGCCCCCACCGCCATCGCCATTCGCCGGGCACGCGAACGCTGTGTGAGCCGATGCATGAACGTCCTCCCTCTATCCGATCACCGCACCGTGCGGCCCATCCGAGGACGCCGGCTCGTCTGATCAGGGGATACCCACGCTGCGGCGCGACGCTGTCCTTGCCGCCTTCGCCTCCCGCTGGCCCGCGCCACCTGCAGCGAACCCCCTTGACCGGTCCCTCGTCCGAGCCGGGATCGCCCGTCGCTCCCTCGTCGGACGGCGCAATCCGGCCCGGCACCGCCGTGCAGTGACCCGAACGGTCGCGCAGAACTATCCGCGCGCGCCAGTGGCGTTTGGCTCGTAGTTCGGCACGTTGGGCGTACTGGTGGTGCGTGGCGTCACCGCGCGCCCGACCCCTTCTCCGTCCGGCCGGCTGCCCCGTCGCATGCCTTGTCAAGACTTGACAGGGGCCCCTGGCGGCGTCTCTGGGGCCCCCTGTGGCGCCCTCACCCCCTTGACAAGCCCGCGAAACCCCTTGACACGGGCCCGGAACGGGCGCATCATCCCGCCTGCGAAGCCGTGTCAAGACTTGACACGGCGCTAGCTGTCTCCGGCAGGTCGCAACGGCC
>JAJYJR010000319.1:0-5660 GCA_021789355.1 Chloroflexota bacterium
GTGCGCCCGAAGGCCGTCGGGCGTGAGCGCCGCGCGCTCGGGGATCCGCAGCCCCACCTGCTTCGCGAATTCCTCGCTCTCGACCCGGATGGCGTGCCGGATGATCGTGTCGCGGTCGCGCCCTCCGCCGCGCGGGCCTCTCCGCATCTCCGACGACACCCGGGCGGCGACCGCGTCGAAGAATGCCCAGCACGCCCGGAGCAGCGCGATCCTGCGCTCGAGCTCCCCCTCCTCCATCCGTCCGCGTTCGAGCGAGCTCGGCACGTAGGAGATGCCCCAGAAGTCGGTCGATCCGGTGCCGGCCTGCTCCTCGACGACGGCGAGAGGTCCGGCCCCGTCGAACTCGCCGCCGAGGCCCGCCAGGACCGCCACCGGCCGATAGCGCTCGCGATACGACTCGAGCGTCGCCAGCGCCCCGTCGGCGGTCTTCGCGCCACGGCTCCAGCCCGGCCAGTCGACGGCAAAGGCCACCGACTTCTTCCCCTTCGGTCCCCGTTCGACGACGGCGCGAACCGGCATCGCTGACCTCCTCCGGCCAGCCTATCGCATCGGGGCGGGGCCGACCATCGGAGAAGGCGATCGCAGGGCCGTTCCCGGCACGAGCGCAGCCGCCGATGACCCTCACGGATACCGGTGGTGCGGGCGAGGCGGTCTGCGCCGGCCTACCCTCGCCAGCGGAACCACAGGAGTGCGACGAGGTAGGCGATGCCGGCAACGGCGCCCACCAGGGCGAAGTCGCTCCCGCTCTGACCGTGCGCGATGGCCCACAGGAAGCCCCCGATCGCCACCACGATGGCGGCCGTCCCGGCCACCGCGGTAGCAAGGATGTTGAAGGAGGCGAGTCGTTCGTCGGCGGGCCGGCCCCCGAGCACGCCGATGGTCTCGCTGCGGCCTCCGAAGAGCAGGAGCACCGCGCTGTAGAGCGCCATGACGGCGAACATGCCGAGCCCGAGCCCTGGCTGCCCGCCCAGCGCTGCGGCCGCGAGGAGCAGCAGGCCCAGCAGGAGCCCGACGGCCGGAGTGGCCCATCTAGCGCCCATCGTCGTCTCCATGGAACAGCTCCTCCACCGGCTTGCCAAAGTAGCGTGCCAGCGCCATGGCCAGGGGCAGGGACGGCAGGTACCGCCCGGTCTCGATGGCGTTGATGGTCTGGCGCGACACCTTCATGTCCTTGGCGAGGTCCTCCTGGCGGAGGCCTCTCGCCGATCGCAGTACTCGCACCTCGTTGCGCATCCATGACAAGGTACCTTGACACGACTCGGTATGTCAAGACTCTTTTACACCTGGGTGATGCCGCAGACGATCCCCCGGTGTTATCGGGCACCGGGCGTACCCTGACTGCGGATCAGGAGGTCGCATCCTGATCGGGGCGAAGGAGTCGCAGTGCGACGGTCGATCGGGTTCCCCCTGCTCGCGTGCTGGCTGACTGTCGCCTGTGCGTCCCCTCCGATCCCCGCCACCCCGGCATCCCCCGCCCCGACTCCCGTCACGGCGTCTCCTGGGCCACCGGCCGCGTCGCTCGCGGCGGCGGTGCCATCGCCGCCATCGCGCGCCGTCGTCCGCGAGCAGCCGGCCGAGGCGTCGTGCGATCGCTCGATCCTGATCGGCATGTTCGCCTCGCCCGCCCCGCCAGCGAGTGAGCCCGTCGTGCAGCCTGCCTGGACGGCGATCCAGCCGGGAGCCGCGCTGACCAGCCTGGCCATCTCGCCCGATGGCCGCCACCTCGCGACAGCGGCCGGCGACGCATCGAGCACCAACACGGCGGTCCAGCTCTGGTCCGCGATCGGCGTGAGGGAGGCCACCCTCGCAGGCTCCGCGCCGACCACATGTCTTGCCTGGTCGCCCGACGGGGCGATCCTCGCCGCGGGCGGGCGCGATGGCCGCGTGCGCCTGTGGGACCGCGCGGGCCGGCTCCTGCACACGCTGGCCGGCCCGGACCCGGTACTCGGGCTCGCCTGGTCACCCGACGGGCAGGTACTGGCCGTGGCCACGGTCCGGGTTGCAGGTGTCACCGGCCCGGTCGTGTTGCCCGGGACCGTGCGTCTCTGGCGCGCGGACGGGACGCTCCAGCGGACGCTCGCCACGCAGCTCGGCACGGGCGGCAAGTTCCTGGACGTTGCCTGGTCGCCCGACGGTTCGCTCATCGCGGCCGGCGCGGTCGATTACTACGTCTGGCGCGCCGACGGCATGCCGGCGGGGACCCTGCGAGCGGGCAGCCCGCCGGCCTGGGCGATGGCCTGGTCCCCGGACGGAACCACCATCGCCATCGGCGACGAGAACGGCGAGCTCGACATCGTCACCCCGAGCGGAGCGGCCGTGGCGAGCCGGAGCCTGGCGGGCGACGTCAACGCGCTGAGTTACTCGCCCGACGGGGCCTGGCTGGCCATCGGCCAGAGCGCGCGGGTCAGCCTCGTGCGCCCGGCGGACATCAGCCACGTCGTATGGTTCACGACCCCGGCGGACGAGGGCAGCGCCGTCTGGAGCCCCGATGGCCGATCCGTGGCCATCGGGGCGACCGACGGGATCGCGGCGTATACCGCCGACGGTGTGCCCGAGGCGATGCTCGCGGGCTGTCGCGGTACCCCCAGCGCGTTCTCGTGGTCGGCCTCGCTCGTCGCGGCGGTGACCGATCAGGGGCGCCTCTGCGCCTGGCATGCGCCTGTCGGGTGAGAAGCCCCACGCGCCTCCGTTGCCGTGCCCAGCCCCTTCGCTCGCTGACCCGCACACCTCGTGGCGCCCAGCATTGCCGGTGGTGCGGGCGAGACGGGACCGTGACCGCGTCAGCCGTCCACGCCATCGATGACTTTGCGAGCGGGACGGGCACCGTCGAGGGGACCCTCACGACCACCGGCGTGGGTAATGGCACCTTCCAGTGAACACCTGCGTCACGCCGGGGGTGACCTCCCGAACCGTCCGTCGGTAGAACGCCTGCTCCCCGCGCCCCTGCGGGTCGTCATGCAGACACTCGCGCACAGCCAGATCAGCCTGACGGCCAACACCCAGCCCCACCTGCGCCAGGCGATCCAGCAGGAGGCGGCGGAGCGACCCGATGCCGTGCTCTCCGCCGGGTAGCGGGTCGGTGTCCGACAAGAAAGGCTGACAGAAGGGCTGACAGGACGCCGAAACCGCCGTCCCGGGCCACCCCGCAACGGCGGTTTCACGTTCAATCGATGGAGCCGACACTCGGACTTGAACCGAGGACCTGCTGTTTACGAAACAGCTTTCAGCCCGTGCTCATGGGAGCGTGAGCCGTGCGTGGGGGGTTTGGGCTTGGGGGGTTTGATTGGGGGGTGATCGCACCGAACGGCCGGTGGCGCAAGGGGTTCGCGCGGGGCAATCCTCTCGGGGTGGTTGCTCCCGACAGTTCCTCCGCCGATCCAGTTCCGCGAGGGCCTGCCTGTTGTTGTCGTGTGACGGTGCCACACGAGCGACTCATGGTTTCCCTGGCCGCCGACGAGCTGGGGATGTCGGAGCAGTCCCCCGGTGCCGCTCCCGGCGCGGACATACCCACCCGAGCAGGGCGCGTCGCCGCTCGGCGCGCCCTGCTCGCCTTCAGCGCGCGCCGCCAGCGGCCGGGCTCGGGCAGCGTGCTTCAGGAGCTGCTGAAGGAAGGAGCACCCCCGAAGGCGTGGTGGGGCCGGGCAGCGCGCCTACTCCAAGTGCGGGGTATTCAGGTGGCGGCGACGGGAGCGTCGCCGCCAACGCCTACATGCCGCCCCGACAGACCAACGATCTGGATCTGGCGCTGCCGATCGGCGATCTCGGCAAGGCTGGGCTGGCGCTCGAGGCCGGTGGCTGGACGTTCCTCGAGGAGCTCCCACGCTACGAACGCCTGCGGAGCACGGCCTGGAGGCTCCGTCACAACGAGCTCGACCTGATCGGGCTTCCCGGAGCCTGGGGTCGCGCAGCGATCGCGGCGGCCCGGGGCAATACGGTGGTAGCCGGCCTGCCGACCATGACCCTGCCGTGGGTCGTGGCGATGAAGCTGATCTCCGCTCGCCCACAGGACAGCGCCGACATCTGCCGGATGCTCGGCCCGGCGTCCGAAGAGCAGCTTCAGGTCGTCCGTGCGCTGGTGCATCGCTGGCGACCGACCGACGCCGAGGACCTGGAGCCGATGATCACCGCTGGTAAGCTGGAGTTTGGCGAGCGGTAAGCTCGGATCTCTACTCTGGGTCTCGGGCCGCGCTCCGCGTGCCGGCCGGGTCGGATCGGCGACGGCATGACCGAGCGCCGGTCGCAGGGTCCGGCAGCGTCGCGGCCCTCCTGAGAGCACCGATCTCCGTCCCTGTGCGTCGCCCGCCGCTTCGGCCATCGGAACGTCCGGTCACCCGACTTGGCGGGCAGTCAGATCGCGTACGATCGCTGAGTGAACCCTGTCCTCCGACCGACCGGCGACATCTCGCTTCTTCTGGCCCGGGGCATCGATCTCCAGGCGATCGCCAGCGAGCGCGGCTTGCACAACGTCTTCGCCGACAACGGGTATCAGGAACTCGTCTTGCTCACGCTGTTCGGCCTGCGGAAGCTGCGCCGCGAGGGCAACGACGCGGCGGACGCCGAAGGGCGGCAGTATGAACTCAAGACGGTCTCCCGGATCAGCTCGGACGGCATCCGAAAGCGCAGCCTGGGCATCACGACCGAGCACACCCTGACCTACGCGAACATCGAGAGGTACCGGCTCGCATACCTGTGGATCGTGGCCGTGTTCGCGCAGAGCACGCCAGAATTGATCTACGAGATCACGCCCCGGTCGCTCGAGCCGTTCTTCCGCAAGTGGGAACGACAGCTCCGCGAACAAGATCCAACGGGCACACTCGAGCGCAATCACATCAACAACCCGAAGATCCCGCTCCTCTTCATCCAGCAACACGGGATGCTCGTCTGGCCCGAGGAGCGCCCGTCCTTACCCGACGGCGAGGCGCAGTTGACGTGGGGCGAATAGCACAGGCTCGCCGGCCATGACCGCGAGATAGGCCGCCGGAGCATCCGCGTCGCTCTCGACGAACCGGAAGGCGCTGGTGGCGACGTACGGGCGCTCCATGTCGCATGACATCCAACGGCGGCCCAGGCGCTCAGCCACGTCTCCCGTCGTGTTCGACCCCGCGAAGAAGTCGATTACGAGATCATTCGGGTCGGTCAGCAGCTTGATGAAGAACTCGGGAAGGCCGGCCGGGAAGCGAGCTGGGTGAGGCGTGGCGCCTGTCGCCTTGCAGCGCCGCAGGTAGTCGCTGTTGCTCTCCGTGTGCGGGATCGTGAGCAGGTGGGACGGCAGGCTCCCGCCGTTGTCGCGGAACGTGTTGTCCACGTAGTGCTGGCTCGGGCGTTCCTTCGGCGTGAAGTAGGCCGCGGGGTCCTTCAGGAGCTTCTTCATGCGCTCGCTGTAAGGCTGCAGGACCTTCGTCGTGTCTGCCTTGGGCCACTCGGTCTTGGAGAGCCACCAGACGGTGTTGAGCGGGTCCTTCAGGCGCAGTTTGCGCTTGTTCACCCACTCGATCGGCGTGGGGAGCTTGCCGGGGTTGTTCCAATAGGTCTCTTGGGCGAGGAAGTAGCCGAGTTCTTCAACCGCCCGGATCAGGAACTTCCACTGCACCAGCGTCCGCGTGGGCGTCCCGCGACGATAGGCCCCGCCGAGGTCGATCACGAACCACCCGTCGTCGCGC
>JAJYJR010000319.1:5670-6867 GCA_021789355.1 Chloroflexota bacterium
TTCGGTCGGAGTTCGCGCGCGAAGCCGAGGAGCCAGTCCAGGTACTCGTCCTCGATCTTGTTCCCGTAAGCCTTCTGGCGCAGCAGTGCGAAGGGCGGCGACGTGATGGCAAGCGAGACCGAGGAGTCGTCGAGGCTCGGGAGCCAAGCCATGCTGTCGGCGCAGTAGGCGGCTCCGAGTTCGGTCGTGTAGGCGGGGATCATGTCCACCACGGGCTTCGTCATCGCCTCCAAGCATAGACGCCCGTCTGGTCCACGCGGAACGGGTTCACACTGCCTTCGGTGCGCTGGAGACGATCGGCCGATCGGCCCTCGCGGGCCAATCCAGCCAGCGCACCCATGCGCCACCCTGGGGATACGACGGCCCGCCGCTTGATCGCCTGACTCACACGGTCGGCTGAACGGCCCTCTTCCTGGTCGCCGCGGGCTTCTTCCTGGTTGCCCTCACCATCGGCTTCTTGACGGGCTTGGGCTTCGGTGGCGCGACCCGTCCGGGGACGGCCAGAGTCCGCGCCGCC
Organism: Chloroflexota bacterium; assembly: GCA_021789355.1. The sequence goes on from JAJYJR010000319.1 coordinate 6,188, forward strand.
TCGCGGGGCGTCTTGTCCCAGCCGCAACTGCCCCGGAACGGATCGCCGTGACTGGCCACCGCGTCGAAGGCCAGCCAGCAGAGCGGTCGCATGGATCGATCCTAGATCACGGTGCCCACGAACACGCCGTCGAGCAGCACGAGGCGCTCGGGGTCGGAGGACGCCGTCGGGTCGGCGCGGGTCGTCAGTCGCTGCATGTTCGTCTCCTTCGCGCCCCTCTTCGTTCGCCCGCCTGTGCGGCGGTGCGTCAGTACTCCTCGGGCAGCAGCACCGTGAACACGGCCATGACGCCCGCGTGGAATCGCCCGCACCACGAACACCTGCCGGCGTCGGGCTGGTAGGGCTCGTGGTCGTCGCGCTTGATCCACACGTCCGGCGTGGCGATCCTGGTCCAGAGATCGGGCTCGGTGGCCGGATCGTCCATGGGATACGTCGCCGTCCACCCCGGGATCGCCCGGGCGGCCCGACCCCCGGTCCTGACCCTGGGCAACGCGACGAGCATGAGATCGGACTTCAGCGTGGGATCGCCCCCTGCGCCCCGCTCCAGCAACTCGCCCACGCCGTCCGTCACCACCACCATCGTGTCAGTGACCGGGGCCGGGCGGCCGTCCGGGCCCGTGATGTCCAGGGCGTGCATCACGCGCGCCCCGTTCCGTGCGCCGAAGAGGTGCGGGCCCGCT
>JAJYJR010000320.1:0-2951 GCA_021789355.1 Chloroflexota bacterium
CTCGACGAGGTGCGGGCCCGGACTGACGACCGGGTGCGCCGGGTCATGGCCGCGGTGAAGGAGCGCCTAACCCTCGAGATCAGCTACTGGGACCACCGTGCCGAGGAGCTGCGCCTCCAGGAGCAGGCTGGCAAGACGCCACGGCTCAACAGCGCCCGCGCCCGCCAGCGCGCCGACGAGCTCGCTGAACGGCTTGGTCGGCGGCTTGATGAGCTCGAGCGCGAACGGCACCTCACCTCCCTGCCGCCGATCCTTATCGGCGCGGCGGTGGTCCTGCCGGCCGGGCTGCTCGCGCGCCTAGCCGGGCAGACCCCGCCCGCATTCGCCGCCGGCGAGACGCGGCGCATCGAGCTGGCGGCGATGGGCGCGGTGATGGCGGCGGAACGGGCGATGGGCTTCGGACCACGTGACGTGTCGGCCGAGAACCGCGGGTACGACATCGAGTCGCGCGATCCGGCGACGGGCGACCTGCGCTTCGTCGAGGTGAAGGGGCGAGCGGCCGCGGCGACGACCGTGACCGTGACACGCAACGAAGTGCTCACCTGCCTCAACGCTGGCGCGCGCTACTGGCTCGCCGTCGTAGCGGTGGACGAGGAATCTGCGGTCCCCCGATACGTGCCCGCCCCGTTCATGACCGAGCCCGATTTCGCCGCGACCTCGGTGAACTACTCGCTCGCGCGGCTGTTCGACACGTCCGAGGCGTCCAGGGAGGCAGTTCGACCGTGACCGCGCGGAAGAAGCTCATCGAGGTCGCGCTGCCGTTGGACAAGATCAACATCGCGTCGGCGAAGGAGAAGTCGATCCGGCGTGGGCACCCCTCCACGCTCCACCTCTGGTGGGCGCGCCGGCCACTGGCGACGTGCCGGGCGGTGCTCTTCGCGAGTCTCGTGGACGATCCCAGCTCGGACCCGGAGCGCTTCCCGAGCGAGAAGGCACAAGAGGACGAGCGCCGCCGGCTCTTCCACATCATCGAGCGACTGGTCCTGTGGGAGAACACGACGAACGAGGCGGTGCTGGAAGAGGCCCGCGCAGAGATCCGCCGCTCGACGGGCGGGAACCCGCCGCCAGTTCTCGACCCGTTCTGTGGTGGCGGCTCGATCCCTCTCGAGGCGCAGCGCCTCGGCCTCGAAGCGCACGCGTCCGACCTCAACCCAGTAGCGGTCCTCATCACGAAGGCGCTCATCGAGATCCCGCCGAAGTTCGCGGATCGCCCGCCGGTCCACCCCGACGCACGACGCGGAGTGGGCGCCACAGGAGTCTGGAAGGGTGCCGCGGGCCTTGCCGAGGACGTTCGCCGCTACGGCGTCTGGATGCGCGACGAGGCGGAGCGTCGGATCGGCCACCTGTACCCGAAGGTGCGCCTCCCGAAGGCGCAGGGCGGTGGCGAGGCGACCGTGATCGCATGGCTATGGGCGCGTACGGTGCGCTGCCCGAACCCAGCGTGTCAGGCGCAGATGCCACTGGTGCGCTCGTTTGCGCTCTCGACCAAGGCGGGCAAGGAGGCCTGGGTCGAGCCGGTCATCGATCGCGAGGCACGGACGGTGCGATTCGTGGTGCGGACGGGGCGGGGGAGGGCACCTGATCCGCCAAAGGTGAGCCGGGGGGCCAACTTTCGCTGCCTTGTGTGCGGGCAAGTTGCCGACGATGCGCACGTCAAGGCCGAAGGTGTGGCAGGGCGCATGGGCGCGCAACTCATGGCAATGGTGGCAGAGGGCCAGCACGGGCGGATCTACCTGCCGCCGGACGACGAGCACGACCGGATTGCTCGATCGGCCGAACCGCCGACTGAGGGCCTCAGCGAGGGGCTGTCGTACGACCCGCGGAACATCTGGTGCACGCAATACGGACTGACGCGATTCCGAGACCTCTTCACGCCGCGGCAACTCGTCGCGCTCACCACCTACAGCGAACTCGTCAGTGAGGCGCGCGAGCAGGTCCGCGGCGACGCCGTCACCGCGGGGCTTGCCGATGACGGCGCGGGGCTCATCGATGGCGGCTGCGGCGCCCCATCGTACGCAGACGCCGTGGCGACGTACCTCGGGCTAGCAGTCAGCCGACTGGCGGACAACAGCTCCTCGCTGACCCTATGGAGCCAGGGGCGTGACCAGCTGGTCCACACCTTTGGGCGCCAAGCCCTGCCGATGGTCTGGGACTTCGCGGAAGGGAACACATTCTCCGAGTCGGCAGGCGACATAGGGATCACGCTGGGTTCCATTGTCAAGATCGTTGATGCTCTGCCCGGTGGCGTGGACTCCCGCGCGTCAGTCGACCAAGCGAACGCGTCGGAGATGGCGATCGCCGCATCGGCGTGTGTCTCGACCGACCCGCCGTACTACGACAACATCAGCTACGCCGACCTGTCCGACTTCTTCTACGTCTGGCTCCGCCGCTCGCTCGGCACCGTGTACCCAGGGTTATTCAGCACTCTCCTCACCCCCAAGGCCCAGGAAACCGTGGCCACTCCATATCGGTTCGACGGCAGCAAGGAGAAGGCTGAGCGTCACTTTGAGCGCGGACTGCATGCAGCCTTCGGGCGCATGCGCATGGCCGCTCACCCGGATTACCCCGTCACGGTCTACTACGCGTTCAAGCAGGCCGAATCCGACGATGAGGATGGCGGCGGCCGGGCGATCGCCTCGACTGGCTGGGAGACCATGCTCGAGGCACTCCTCCTCACCGGTTTCTCGATACACGGCACATGGCCGATGCGAACTGAGAGAGGCGGACGCATGCTCTCGATCGGGAGCAACGCTCTCGCGTCCTCCATCGTGATCGTTTGCCGGGCGCGCGACGAATCGGCGCCACTCGCGACCCGTACAGAATTCTCTCAGGCGCTGCGCCGCGAACTCCCAGCCGCGATTGCGAAATTGCAGCAGGAAAGCATCGCACCGGTCGACCTAGTGTTGTGACGCGTAATGAGCTTGATTCTTGAATCGGACAGGAGTACTGTC
>JAJYJR010000320.1:2961-6848 GCA_021789355.1 Chloroflexota bacterium
CCCAGTACCTTCAGCGGGTGCCGCAGCGGTGGCGCCGCGAGGGTCGCTCGAGTGTCGCGTCCCGGCCACCGCCCGCCGTCGAGGAGATCACGTGATCAGGAATCCAGCCAGCCGGAACGTCGCGGTCGCCGGCGCGTGGCCCACGTCGATGCGCACGCTCGAGTACCTGATTGCCTTCCTGGCCGTCCTGTCGGCCATCGGCGTTGGAATCGCGCGCTAGTGTTGTGACGCGTAATGAGCTTGATTCTTGAATCGGACAGGAGTACTGTCCGGAGCATGGCTGCGCATCCCGCGCCTCCGTTGGCTGTGAGTGCGTCCGAAGCTGAAGCCCTCCGGACGATGACCCGGGCGGGCACCACCGAGCAGCGCACGGCGATGCGTGCCCGGATCATCCTGCGGGCGGCCGAGGGTGCCGCCCACGTCGAGGTCGCCGACGAGCTCGGCGTGTCCGTCCCCACCGTCCTGCTCTGGCGCCGCCGGTTCAAGGAGCAGGGCCTCGCTGGTCTGGCCGATGCGCCCCATCCGGGCCGCCCACGGGTGTACGGCCGTGAGATCCGGGAGCGGATCCTGGCCACCACCCTGACCCGGCCCGAAGGGACGACCCACTGGAGCACCCGCCGCCTGGCCAAGCGCGTCGGGGTGAGCGCCTCGACGGTCGCCCGGGTCTGGCAGGAAGGCCGCCTCAAGCCGCACCGCAGCGAGACGTTCAAGTTCAGCCGCGACCCGCAGCTCGTCGCCAAGGTGACCGACGTCGTCGGGCTCTACCTCGCGCCACCCGAGCGGGCGATCGTCCTGTCGGTCGACGAGAAGACCCAGATCCAGGCGCTCGACCGGACCCAGCCGATGCTCCCGCTCCGGCCCGGCCAGGTCGAGCGGCACACCCACGACTACACGCGCCACGGAACGCTCAGCCTGTTCGCCGCGCTCGAGGTTGGGACCGGCGTCGTGACCCACGAGACGCGCGCGCGCCACACCGGTGCCGACTTCCTGTCCTTCCTGCGCCGGATCGCACGCGAGTACCCGGGTGGCGAGGTCCACGTCATCCTCGACAACGTCAGTACCCACAAGACACCCGCCGTGCAGGCCTGGCTGGCCAGGCACCCGCGCTTCACGTTCCACTTCACCCCGACCTCGGCGTCCTGGATGAACCAGGTCGAGACGTGGTTCGGCATCCTCACCCGCCAGGCGATCCGGCGCGGCAGCTTCGAGAGCGTCCGGGCACTGACCGCTGCCATCGAGCGCTTCACCCGCGATTGGAACGCCGGCGCGACGCCGTTCATTTGGGTCAAGACCGCCGACGAGATCCTCGCCAAGGCGGTCCGGAAGACTCAAGCTGATTCCGGCGCGGGACACTAGCCGTTTAGTCATGTCTGCGTAGACTCGTGATGCAAGACCGCACCCGCATGACTCGGGAGGGGGGTTGTGGCCGCCGAGCCCCTGCGTAGCCCGCGAAGGGGCGTCCCGCGTTCCCTCATGTCTCACGCCCCGCCGTGCTGCGCTGCATCCCCCGGGCGACACGCGCACGTCGAGCCCCGGGTCTCCTAGGATTGCGAGGCCCTATTGGCAGTTCGCCGTCGAGCGTGGCCCGCGCTCATGACAACCCTCATCACATCCGCGTCCGGACGGATCGAGCGGATCCCGGGAAGGCTTTTCGCCGCTCCCGATCTCGAGGCGCTTGGGTCCGTGGCCGGCCGGGTACGGGGTCGCCACCTACTCGCCTTCGATATCGTCGGGGTTGCAGCCGCCGGGTACGTGACCCTCACGCTCCGCTACGACCGCCTGGTCGACCCGGGGACACTGTTTGCCTTCTGGCCCGCGCTGGCCGTGCTCCTGCCCGTCCGCACCATCTCCAACATCGGCCTGGGCCTGTACAGTCGGGGCTGGCGCTTCGCCAGCGTGCCCGATCTCGGTCGGATCGTTGCGGCCGTCTCCCTCGGATCGTTCGTAGCCGTGGGATTGTTCTACGGCACGTCCGCGCTCCTGGGGGTTGAGTGGGCAGCCGGGTTCCCGAGAACCTTCTGGGTGGCGGAGCCCCTGCTCAGCATGGCGGTCCTGGGGAGTGTGCGCTTCGCGATCCGTGTAGCCTCCGACCTCGCTCCTCATCACGCGACTGGCGCCAGGATCGACCCCCGCCCCACGCTCCTGTACGGCGCCGGGCAGGCCGGGGTGCTGGTGGTGCGGTCCGCGAGGCGGGAGCCCGGCGCGGGCGTGCTACCGGTCGGGTTCCTGGATGACGACCCCGCGCTCGCCGGCAGTTCGGTTGCCGGTGTGCGGGTGTACGGCGGCCTGCGGGCGCTGGGGCAGACGGTTGCTGCGACAGGGGCCCGCTGCCTGCTCATCACGATGCCGAGCGCGTCGGGCAGCGCCATACGACGTGTGGTGGACGCCGCCCTTGCCCTCGGCCTCGAGGTTCGAACCGTCCCGTCGATGCACGACATGATCGACGGGAGCGTGGACGCGTACCGGGTCCGTCGCGTGCGCGTGGAGGACCTGCTGCGGCGGCCCATGGTCACCGAGCACGCTGCAGCGGTGCAGGCGATCATCCGGGGCAGGCCGGTCCTGATCACGGGCGCAGCGGGCTCGATCGGATCCGAGCTCGCCCGGCAGGTCCACGCGATCGGCCCAAGCCGGCTGATCCTGGTCGACCGAGCCGAGAGCCCCCTGTATACCGTGCAGCGTGAGCTCGAGATGCGAGCGAGCCATGGCGGCGGCAGTGGCGACCTGCGCGTCCATCTCGCGAACGTCGTGAGTCGAGCGGCCATGCAGCGACTCCTCCGCGCGGAGGCCCCGAGCGTGATCTTCCACGCCGCCGCGTACAAGCACGTGCCGTTGATGGAGGACGACCCCTCGGACGCGGCCTACGTGAACATGGGCGGCACGCTGGCGCTGCTCGACGCGGCAGTGGCGGAGGGGGTCGAGCGCTTCGTGTTCGTGTCGACCGACAAGGCGGTCCGGCCGTCGAGCGTCATGGGCGCGAGCAAGCGTATCGCCGAGATGCTCGTCGCTGACACCGCGCGCCGGACCGGGCGCCCGTACGTGGCCGTGCGCTTCGGGAACGTGCTCGGGTCCTCGGGCAGCGTGGTGCCGATCTTTCAGGACCAGCTGGAAAAGGGCCAACCGCTGACGGTCACGGATCCCGAGATGACGCGATTCTTCATGACCATCCCGGAGGCGGCCTGGCTGATCCTCGACGCGGCCGCCCTGGGGTGCACGGGTGATCTGTTCGTGCTCGACATGGGTGAGCCCATAAGAGTCATGGACCTCGCACGCGACCTCGTCCGGCTCTCGGGTCGAGACCCGGACAGCCAACCGATCGAGATCATGGGGCTTCGCCCCGGCGAGAAGCTTCACGAGGAGCTGTTCTACGCAGGTGAGCACGTGGAACCCACCGAGTCGCCGAAGGTCCTGCGGGCCGTGGCACCACCGCCCCCGCCCGGCATCCGGGAGGACGTGCGGCGAATCCTGGCGCTCGCGACCGGTGAGGACGAGCCGCGGCTGCGCAGGACGCTGCTCGCCTACGCCCGGGATCCTGCGACTGCACTCAGCGGGGTTTCGCAAGCGCAGGAGATCTGGTCCGGGGAGATGGACGCCCCGAACGTGGAGCCTGGGCGGCAGGCGCGCGCAGTCGTCATCGCGGCCCGCCAGAACGTTGTGTCGCTGCGGGCTGTGCGGCCTGATGGCGCCCCAGGTCCCCAGGGCGGAGCCCATGGTTCCGGAGCCGGTGACGGCTCCGTCCAGCCGCCGGCGGGAGGCACTCCAGGTGCCATGACGGATCTCCTCCCACGTCACGCTCGCGTCGCCGCCGGCGCCCTGATCGATGACCTCGAGGTCGGGAAGATCGGGCGACCGGAGTGAACACGTTCGCGGTCACGAACCACAAGGGGGGG
>JAJYJR010000321.1 GCA_021789355.1 Chloroflexota bacterium
GTCAGGGCAAGCCCTCTCGCCCCGACCAACCGGTTCACCTGCGGCCCCACTTCGGAGCTGTCTGTCGTCTGTGCCGGCGTCTCAGGCCCCACCTGATGGTTGAAACGCTGACGATTCGGCCCTCCGCGACCCACTGAGCGTGGGACCTCGGCGCACAAGCAGGCCCTTCATCCTCCAGCGTGTGCTGCTCGGGCCATCTCCTCCTCACAGATGCTCAGCCGGCATCCCCGCGGCGGACACGGCGCGCTGGTGCCGGCCGCGAGCCCAGGTGGAGCCCGCCGTCCGCACCGGTGCCGGTGGCGTCTGCCCGACTCGCCTACCTTCGCCGTCGCCGGCCCTTGTCGGCCGACTTCCGCTGCTTGGCTAGGGTCCTCGCTCGGCGTGCCTTCTCCGCGGCATCAAGCTCCTGCAGGCGGGACCGTTCTCGTTCGGTCAGTCGCCGGGTTTCCTGTGCGTTCTCGCGCGCTGCTCGTTCACGGTCCAGCTCCGCTTGAAGCTCCTCAGCCTTCATCGCGTAGTACGGCTTCTCTGCGACCATGAGGTCGAGGTCGTCGAGGTCCCGGAGGGCTTCCAGGGACTCCTGACCCCAACGAGCTGTAACGAGTTGGTGGTAGCTCGCGAGTTCCTCGGTCAGCCGCTCCTTCGATGCCTCGATGGCGGGATGAAAGGCGAGCCTAAGCTGGTTCCTGTCGACGACGGCAAGTCCTCGGTCGGCCAGTTCGGCGAGCAACCCGTCGACGAGACCCGCGAGCTCATCAGGCGTGGATGGAACGAGCGAATTGATCCACTGGAGGACGGTGCCGGGGCGCATAGCTGGCGTACCGCCCTTCGCCATGTCCTCGATGCCGCGCATGGGAGACATGAAGAAGGCGGTGTCCAGCTCGTTCCCGTCCAACGTCAAGGTGCCCGCGCGGACCGCCTCGACAATAACGAGCGCCTCGGCCTCAGCGCGCACCTGCCGTTCGTGTCGGTAGCTGTTGCCAGCCTTCCGCATGCGTGTGAGCTCTTCTTCGCTCTCCTCAACGTCGGTCCACAGCGCTTCATCGAAGCCATGCCACTCGTCGAATGCGAGGCACGGGATGCCAGCGCGGGCGATCGCCTTGCGGAAGGCCTCATCTGACGCGGAGCCGGCCCCGGTACCGACCGCCGACTCTAGGTACTCTCGGAACTCTGCCACTTGCCCGGCGGCCACCTCTGCGAGGAACCCCTGGACAAACTGGTTAGTCCTGAAGCCGGCTCGGCCGGACGCGACCATCGCGCCGCGAGCATCGAGCTTGGCGTGATCATGCGCCCAACGAGCGTGTTCGGCTACCTCCGTCGCAATCTTGTCGGTCGTTGCGACGGGCGCACCGAGGTGATGCAGCCGATCCATCAGCAGACGGGCGGCAGCCCACCCGCCGCTGGATCGTGCCAGCAGGTGGATGAGCGTGACGGCGTCAATGAGGAACAGCGTCCGCCTGAGATCATCCATACGCGCACGCAGTGCGTCGGGATCGAGCCCAAGGAGGTGCACGCCGAAGCGCGCCTGGAGGGCGGACCCCAAGTAGGCGAGCTCGTCCCCGTCGCGGGTCGCCAGCACGTCCTCAACCAGACGTACGAGGGCGCGTGCCTCGGCATCTCCCTCAAGCTGCGCCATGAACTGCGGCAAGGCCTGAAGCAGCGCCACCATGTGGAACTGCTGGATGTCCCCGGATTGGGCGAGAGCCTGCGCAACACCCACCGCGCGGCGTTCGACGCACTCCTTGAGGAATGCCTCGGCTGCACCCGCGACGCGAGCGCACGATGGCTCCGCGTCGCCAATGATCTGGATGGCACGGTCGCGCAGTGACGCCCTGAACTTCTGGACAAGAAGCTCCGCATTGGCGGCATGCTCGTTGACGAGATCGAGGCCGGCAGGCAGCAACCGGACACGCCGACCGCCACCCTGGATGGCTTCCGCGCCGACAAGCCCTTCGCTCATCAGCTCGCGGAGGCACGTCTTCACCGCTTCGCTCGCGCCCTCACGTGCAGTCTTGAAGTCCGCGTCGCTGAAGAGTCGAGCCTTCTCCTCCAGATCCCTGATCAGGTCTTCATCCGTTCTGGTCTGGTCGTGGCCAAGAAGTGAAAGCACCCGCGCACGAAGCAGGAGCTGGATAACGTCGTGGTCGATCCTTACGCCCCGCCGCAATACGAGGGCGTTGAACACCATGAGTCCCGTGGTCTCCGGGTCGTAGCTCGGGACGGGCCGACCTGGCTGGCCGAACTTCAGCGTGCGCTTGATGACGAACGACCCGTACGCCTCCAGCGTCGGAACGAGTGCTCGGTGGGAGCCGTCGGCTCTGGGGTAGGGAACGGTGTCGACGTTGAACTCCTCGAGCATCTCGATTCGCTCGTTCTCGGCGGCGTCCCTCAGGAACGCGAAGGCGGGGCGGGCGGGGCTGCAGTAGTGCCTGGTGAGCTTGAACAGCCTCTGCAGCTCGGCGTCCTTGAACGAGAAGCCGAAGAACACGACGCGGTGGTGCTGGAGGAACGCCCTCAGCTGGTTCGCCAGTGGCGATCCCTCGAGGTACAGGTCGTCATAGTCCTTCATCGTCAGAATCAGCCGTCCGGCAGGCTCGGGATGCTCCAGCGAGCCATGGACATGCCATATGAGGTTGGACGCGCCTCCGGACACCTTCCGGATCTCGTCGGCGGCGTTCCCGACCGACACCCACCCGCGTGTCTTCGGGCGAAGGGCACTTTCGATCAGCGAGTCGTAGTTCGTCGTGATGTACCCGGCGAACGGCCAGTCCGAGACGAGGTCCAGGGCACGTCCCGGACGTCGAGGGGCCCCGGCCAAGATCTCCCTGACGTGCGCCTCCAGCGCGGGGCGGCCTATCACCGCCTCGATCGCCCCAAGACACCGCGGCCAGTCCTGGTCTTGACGTCCTCGGCCGTACGACTTTGTCGCCTCGACGGTTGTCAGAGTGTCGCCAGCCAGACGACCGGTGATCCCGTCGACTAGCTGCTCCCAGCCCGGCAACCCCGCTTCCGCCGACAGCCCCGAGCCGACGAACGCCCACGCCTGCCCGGAGTTGACAAGCTCGATCAGGTCCGTTCGGAGCATCGGTGGTCCCTCGAGTTCTGCTGGCCACGAGCCTAGCATCGCCGCAGCACCCAAGGTGTGAACAGGCGCGACCCGACACGGTGGCCCCGGCCGGAGGCAAGGCCAGAGCACACGGCACGCTCCGCGCCGTGTGCTCTCCCGTGCAGTACAGTCCGGTTGAACGGCCAGCGCGCGGGAGGGTGATTGCGCATGCCACGCGGGCACGGTAATGGCAACGGGCCAGCGGCAACCCGCGAACTGGGTTTCGAGCGCCAGCTGTGGGCCGCCGCCGACGCCCTGCGCAACAACATGGATGCGGCCGAGTACAAGCACGTCGTCCTCGGCCTGATCTTCCTCAAGTACATCAGCGACGCGTTCGAGGCGAAGCACGCCGCGCTCGAAGCCGCGCGCACCGAGGGTGCCGACCCTGAGGATCCCGACGAGTACCGCGCGGAGAGCATCTTCTGGGTGCCCAAAGAGGCCCGCTGGTCACACCTGAAGGCGAGCGCCCCGCAGCCCACCATCGGCACACTCGTCGACGACGCGATGAGCGCCATCGAGCGCGACAACCCGACCCTGAAGGGCGTGCTGCCCAAGGACTACGCGCGACCGGGGCTCGACAAGCAGCGCCTGGGTCAGCTGATCAACCTCGTCTCGGACATCGGCCTGGGCAGCCCGGCCGACCGGGCCAAGGACGTCCTGGGTCGCGTCTACGAGTACTTCCTCGCCCAGTTCGCCAGCGCCGAGGGGAAGAAGGGCGGCCAGTTCTACACCCCCAGCCACGTCGTGCGCGTGCTGGTCGAGATGCTGGCCCCCTACCGGGGCCGCGTGTACGACCCCTGCTGCGGTTCGGGCGGCATGTTCGTCTCGAGCGAGAAGTTCATCGAGGCCCACCAGGGGCGCGTGGGCGACATCAGCATCTACGGCCAGGAGTCGAACTACACCACCTGGCGCCTGGCCAAGATGAACCTCGCCATTCGCGGCATCGATGCCCAGATCGCCCACGGCGACACGTTCCACAACGACCGCCACCCCGACTTGAAGGCCGACTACGTGCTCGCCAATCCGCCCTTCAACGACTCCGACTGGCGGGGCGAGTCGCTGCGCGATGACAAGCGCTGGGTGTACGGGGCCCCGCCGGCGGGCAACGCGAACTTCGCCTGGGTACAGCACTTCATCAGCCATCTCGCCCCCACCGGAATCGCCGGCTTCGTGCTCGCCAACGGCTCGATGTCCGCCAACCAGTCGGGCGAAGGCGAGATCCGGCGCAACATGGTCGAGGCCGACCTCGTCGACTGCATGGTGGCGCTCCCTGGGCAGCTCTTCTACTCGACGCAGATCCCGGTCTGTCTCTGGTTCCTCGCGCGCGACAAGCGCAACGGCCGATTCCGGGACCGGCGCGGCGAGACGCTGTTCATCGACGCCCGCTCGCTGGGCACGCTGGTGGATCGGACCCACCGCGAACTCACGGACGAGGATGTCACCAAGGTGGCAGGGGCCTATCACGCCTGGCGGGGCGATCCCGGTGCCGGCGACTACGCCGATGAGCCCGGTTTCTGCAAGGCGGCCACGCTCGAGGAGATCCGCAGCCACGGCCACGTCCTGACGCCCGGCCGGTATGTCGGCGCCGCGGCGGTCGAGGACGACGACGAGCCGTTCGACGAGAAGATGCGCCGACTGACTGCGACGCTCCGCGAGCAGCACGTTGAGGCCGCTCGTCTCGATGCTCTCATCACCGCCAACCTGCGGGAGCTCGGGTATGGCGAGTGAGTGGGGCGCCGCGCCGCTCGGCGACCTGGTCGACGACATACTCGACCGACGGGGCGTCACGCCACTCAAGCTCGGCTCTGACTTCGTGTCCAATGGCCATCGAGTGATCTCGGCCAAGCTGGTCAATTCGGGGAGCATCAACCTCGATGCCGACGAGCCCAGGTTCGTCGACCACGCGACTTACCTGCGGTGGATGCGCACGCCCCTGCTCGCCGATGACGTCATCCTTACGTCCGAGGCGCCTCTCGGTGAGGTCGCGTACCTCACGACACCCAATGACTGGGTCCTCGGCCAACGCTTGTTCGCTATCCGCACGGATAAGCGCCGGCTCCATGGGCGCTTCCTCTACTACGCCCTCCAGTCCGACGCGATGAGCCACGAGCTGCAGTCCCGGGCGACCGGAACCACGGCACAAGGGATTCGACAGTCCGAACTCCGGCTTGTCCAGGTCCCGCTGCCGCCGCTCGACGAGCAGCTAGCCATCTCCCGCATCCTCGGCGCACTTGACGACAAGATCGAGCGGAACCGGCAGATGAGCCAGACGCTTGAGGCGACGGCACGAGCCCTCTTCAAGTCATGGTTCGTTGATTTCGGTCCCGTCCGTGCCAAGGTCGAAGGCCGCGATCCGGGTCTGCCGTCCCATCTCGCCGGCCTGTTTCCCGACTCCTTCGAGGGATCCGAGTTAGGAGAGATCCCGACGGGGTGGAGCATCCGAAACCTTGACGAGATCGCACGGTTCCTCAACGGACTCGCGCTGCAGAGGTACCCGCCTGCGGCAGATCATTCCCTACCTGTCATCAAGATTGCGCAGCTGCACTCCGGCAGTACCGCCGATGCGGACAGAGCATCTGCGGACCTCGAGCCCGCCTTCATCGTGGATGATGGAGACGTCCTGTTCTCCTGGTCGGGTTCATTGGAGTGCGTCCTGTGGGCTGGTGGCCGAGGTGCCCTGAACCAGCACCTCTTCAAGGTGACGTCGTCGGCGTTCCCCAAGTGGCTGTACTACCTCTGGATCGCTCATCACCTGGAAGACTTCCGAGGCATCGCGGCAGGGAAGGCGACGACGATGGGTCACATCCAGCGACTTCATCTGTCGGAAGCAAAGGTGGTCCTCCCTCCCCCGAGACTTCTGCCACACCTCGACGCCGTGTTGGGTCCGCTCATCGAGCGGCTGTGGCGTGGTGGTGTCGAGTCTCGCACCCTCGCCGTCGTCCGTGACGCGCTCCTGCCGAAGCTGGTCTCGGGCGAGGTGCGGGTCAAGGGCGATGACCGCCCGATGGAGGGCACAAACGAGCACCCCACGGCAGTCCCCTCGTGAGCGGTCGCTTCACCGAGTCCGTCCTTGAAGATGCCGCACTCGCGTGGCTCGGGGCGCTCGGATACGAGATCCTCCACGGCCCCGAGATCGCGGTTGGCGAGCCAGCGGCCGAGCGAAGCGATCCCGGATACCGCGACGTTATCCTGGAGCGCCGCCTGCGCCAGGCGCTCGTGCGACTCAACCCCGATCTGCCGCCCGTGGCGCTCGACGACGCCTGTCGCAAGCTCACGCGCATCGATGCACCGAGCCTCCTCGCGCGCAACCGCGCGGTCCACCGCATGCTGGTCGACGGGGTCACCGTCGAGTACGCGCGAGCCGACGGGTCCATCGCCGGCGCGCAGGCGCGCGCGATCGATTTCGACCATCCGGATGCGAACGCCTGGGTCGCGGTCAACCAGTTCACGGTGGCGGAGGGCCAGCACACGCGCCGTCCCGACGTCCTCGTCTTCGTGAATGGGCTGCCGCTCGGGGTGATCGAGCTCAAGAACCCCGCCGACGAGCAGGCCACCGTCTGGTCGGCCTTCCATCAACTCGAGACTTACCAGGCCGAGATCCCGGCCCTCTTCGCCACCAACGAGGTGCTCGTCGCCTCCGACGGGACGCAGGCACGCATCGGCGCGCTCGGCGCGGGCCGCGAGTGGTTCAAGCCCTGGCGCACCATCGACG
>JAJYJR010000005.1 GCA_021789355.1 Chloroflexota bacterium
GCGCGCGCGAGGCGCTCCCACGAGGGGCGGTAGTACCGCTCGAGCAGCATGGGGATCGACGAGGGCGCGTGGCCCATGAGCCGCGCCAGCTCCTCGACGTCTCCCCCGTTGTCCGCGAAGCGCCGGGCGAAGGTGCGGCGCAGCACGTACTGCGTGGGCGCCCCGGCGAGCGGCCGGCCGTCGACCTCGGCGACGAGCCCGATCCGGGTGGCGAGCTCGCCGAAGGCGTGGGAGAACGATCCCTCGGTCATCGGCCCGCGGTGGCCCAGGAAGAGCTCCGGCCGGTCGGTCTCGCCGCGGAAGCGCCGGTACCGCTCGAGCGCCTTGGCGGTCTGCTCGCCGTAGGCCAGCGTGCGGTTCCGGGCACCCTTGCCGAGGATGCGGAGACTGCGCGTCTCGCGGTCGATCGTCGCGAGCCTGAGGCCAGCGAGCTCGGCCGGGCGGATCCCGGTGTCGATCATGGTGCAGCACCACAGGTACAGGCGCGCGCCCTCGTAGCTCGTGTCGTCGGCCAGGTGGCGCAGCAGGCGGCGGGTCTCGGCATCGGACAGGCTGCTCGGCCCGTCGTCCTCCCTTTCGGCCTTCTTCGGGAGCTGGAAGGCACGCAGCGCGTCATCGGCCAGGGCGCCGATCTCGATGCCGAACGTCGCGAGCGTGCGGAGCGCCCCACCCTCGGAGTGCTGGCCGTCGACGGAGCGTCCGCCGCCGCGCGTCGCCTCACGCTTCAGGTAGGCGTGGATCCGCTCGGTGTGCAGGTCGGCGACGGTGGCGACGGCCGGCGCCGGGGTGCGGCCCCGCCTGTCCGCCTCGACCCAGTGGATGAACCGCGCAGCGACATCGTCGTATCCCTCGACGGTCCGCCGCGCGAGCACGCGATTGCGGGCGTCGCGCAGGAACGCGAGCGCGACCTCCGCGAGCGGTCGGTCGGCGTCGAACGTCCAGTCTCGCCAGGCGATCGTCTCGATGGTATGGAGGGGGCTCGCCGTGTGCCGGGGCTGCCAGTGCGGGTCGATTCGCTCGCCCGCCCTCGGAGTCCTGCCCTCGGCCGTCTGTCGCGTCATGGTTCGCATCTCCCCGGGGTCGGCGTCCCCGTCCGGCGACCGTCTCCGGCCGTACGGGGAGCACCGGCGGGGGTGGCCTCGGGTCAAGGGCCATCCGCGCGTACCTTCGTACTGCTCCGACGGGGGTCGATCGTCCGGGGGTTGACGACAGGGCGACCCGCGCGAGGGTCCCTGCGACGCGCCAGCCTGGCGCCACGAGCGGGAGCACGATGACCCTCACCGACGCGCGGATCGAGTCGATCCTCGAGACGCTTCCGCACCTGTACCCGGATCTCGCCCCCGGAACGCTGCGGCAAGCCGATCGCTGGGGCCGCGACCTGCTGGCCTGGTGCGCCGCCGAGCGCGCCCGCCCCACGGCGGCGGATCCGACGCTGCTCCTCCGCTACGAGGCGGCGCACCCGGCGCGATTCGGCGTGAGCCGGGCCGCCGTGCGCACGCAGCTGCGGAAGGTCCTGGCCGCCGCCGACGCGGTCCTGCCCCGACCCAGAGGATCCGGGGGGCGGTTCACCGCGCGACGACGCGAGATCCCCGAGCGGAGCCGGCTGGGAGGCGCCCTGCGGGACGTCGAGGCCGGAGCCCGAAACGCCGCGCACCGGCGCCAGCTCTCGACGCTCCTCGGGCGGTTCCTGCTGTGGTGCGACGAGCGCGGCATCCGACCCGAGGACTGCGTCGAGGCCGACCTCGTCGCGTACCGCCGATACCTGCAGCGACAGGCCGCGACGTCGACGGGGGCGGATGTCGATGCCGCCAAGCGGCTGCTGCTGGTGCTCGGAGTCCTCGACTCGCACGGATAGACGCGGCCCTCGTCAGCGGGTTCCGCAGCCGCACCTGACGTCGTCGCTCTGGGGCGCGCCGGGCGCGGCAGCAGGGTGGGTCCGGCTGGACGGCGGCAGCCGCTGCGGTCGAGCGGTGGCGACGCGTGCACGCAAGGCGGGTTGGCCTGCACGACCCTCGCTCGAGGGCGCAGCGAGGGTCGGCGCCTGCTGGGTGGACGCCGGCGGCCGCTCGGCGCGGCAGCCCCCGGCTGACTCCCCCGCGGCTCGATCGGCGACGGATGCGGGGGCCCGCCCGACTCCTGCCGAGATCGGGCCACCGGCCCGACCCTCACCCGCCGTGGGTCACGCCACCGGAGGACGGGTCCCAGGCCGGCTCCCACTGATCCCGGCGGATCCGGGCGACGTCGTCGGGCGGCAGTTCCGGAACCGGACCGAACGCCAGCGCCCGGAGATACGCATCGGCCGCACCCTCGAGGACCGAGGCGGCGTTGTAGGCGTGCTCGAGCGTGGGGCCGATCGCCAGCACGCCATGGTTGCGCAGCAGACAGGCACTGCGGTCACGCAGCGGCTCAGCGGTGAACTCCGGAATCTCGTCCGTGCCGCCCCGGGCGTACTGGGCAGTCACGATCCCACCACCGCAGGCTGCCACGAACCCGTGCAGGATCGGGGGCAGCGTGAGTCCCATGGCAGCCATCGCCATCGCGGCGGGACTGTGCGTGTGGACTGCGGCGCGCACGTCGGGGCGCAGGACATATGCGCGCGTGTGCAGAGGGAACTCGGACGTCGGCCTGCGGGCACCATCGACGATCCGCCCGTTCACGGTCGCAATCACGACGTCCCGCGGATCCATGGTGTCGTACGGCAGGCCGGTCGGTGTCATGGCCACCAGCTCGGGATCGTCGGCGATCCGCACGCTGATGTTCCCGGCGGTGAAGTACGTCAGCCCTTCGCGCAGCATCCGCCGGCAGTACAGGACGATCTGTTCTCTCGCGCGATCCCAGCTCTCAGCCATCACCATCCTCGTCTCCTTCCGTCTTCCGGTCACGCTCGCTCATCCGGACCGGAGTCTTGCCGTCCACAGCTCGGCGGCACGCTCAAAGGCGCCGCGTTCGCGGCGCGGGCGGACGATGCCGTGAACGAGCTTCGAGACGCGCGGGAGATGGTGGCTGGCCCGTCCAGCCACGGCAGCCGGGACCGGCGGCAGTGCGTGGTGACGCCAGGCACCACCAGGACGCCCACGTGGCGAAGTTCGAGCCAAACGCCACTGGCGCGCACGGATAGTCCCGCGCGACTGTTCGGGTCACTGCACGGCGGTAAGCGGGCCGGATCGCGCCATCCGACGAGGGGGGGCGACGGGCGATCCCGGCTCGGACGAGGAACCGGTCGAGGGGGTTCGCTGCAGGTGGCGCGTGCCGGCGGGAGGCGAAGGAGGCAGCAGGCAGCGTTGCGCCGCAGCGTGGGTATCCCCTGATCAGACGAGCCGGCGTCCTCGGATCGGCCGCCCGGTGCGGTGATCGGAGAGGGAGGATGTTCATGCACAGGTTCACACAGCGGTCGGGTGCCCGGCGAATGGCGATGGTGATCGGGGCGGCCGTGCTCTCCCTGGCCGCGGTCGGCGTGGCCCTCGCGGCCCCGTCCCTGACCTTCACGCCGCAGAAGGCCGACCAGATCACCAACATCGACGTCCTGCGCGCGCAGATCAAGAACTACTACGGCACGCCGACCGCCACGACCGGCTCGGGCGCCACGGCCGGCTGGACGCTGGCCCTGAACCAGGACAGCAACTACGCGCGCGAAGTCGAGTCGGTCGCCGCCGATGGCGCGCAGTGGCTGCAGGCGCGGGCCGGCAAGTCGGACAAGCCGGCGATCGTCTTCGACGTCGATGACACGACGCTCACCACCTACAACTACGAGCTGTTCAGCAACTGGGACTACAACCCCGGGACCAACCAGGTCTTCGTCGGGCTGACCGGGACATGTCCGGGGTGCACGTTCACCGGCAACCTGTTCCCGGCGACGCCGGGGATGCTGCAGCTGGCCCAGACGGCGCACGAGCTCGGGTACGCCATCTTCTGGATCACGGGCCGGGGCGACGCGCAGCACCAGGCGACCATCGCCAACCTGGTCAGTGACACCGCGGCTGGGCTTGCCGACATCACCACGGTGGATCACACCCTGACGGGACTCACGAAGGACATGCCGGAGGTCGACGCCGGCTACCCGATGCCGACCGCACTCGACATCGGCCACGGCGGTTTCACCGATGGCCTGTTCACCAAGCCGACCATCAACCAGACGACCAACACGTACCCGGCCTACCTCGACACGCCGGAGTTCTGTGCCTCGTACATCGCCCAGAAGGTGTCGTGCGCCACGATCCCGTACAAGGCCGGCACGCGCGCCTACATCGAGTCGCAGGGCTACGACATCGTGGCCGACTTCGGCGACCAGTACAGCGACCTGACCGGCGGCTACGCGGACCGCACGTTCAAGCTCCCCAACCCGAGCTACTACCTGCCGTAGGCACCGGCAGCCAGCGTTCTGATCGCGAGAGTCTCGGGGCGGTGCCGCGTACATCGCCCCGAGGTGCCCACGCGGACCGGCCAGGGTGGTCGTCCCACGCAGGTGGACGCGCCACTGCCCTGGCACCGGCTTGGTGCGCCGTGATCGGCGTCCCAAGCCGCCCCAGCCCAGCCCCAAAACGGGGGATGTCGGGGAGCCGATGGAGGGACGGCTCTCCGATCGTGTCCTGCTACGCAGAGGGATCCGTCCCGCAGCACGCGCTGAGGGAGCGCGACGGGGTGGACCGAGAGGGAGGCACAGGATGTCAACCCATCCGCGTCACGCCCTGACGCGGGCCGGCGTGTTCGTCGCCAGCCTGGCCATCGCCGCCACCGGGGTCTTCGGCATGGCCCCGCCGCCCGCGGCGGCGGTCTCCACCACGGTGGTCATCAGCCAGGTCTACGGCGGCGGGGGGAACTCCGGCGCGACGCTCAAGAATGACTTCGTCGAGCTGTACAACCTCGGCTCGACGGCCGTCGACATCACCGGCTGGACCGTGCAGTACGCGTCGTCCACGGGCTCCAACTGGCAGAAGACCGCGCTCAGCGGGACGATCCAAGCCGGCGCCTACTTCCTCGTCCAGGAAGCTGCGGGCAGCGGCGGAACGGTCTTCCTGCCCACGCCCGATGCCACTGGCTCGATCGCGATGGCGGCCGCGGCCGGCAAGGTCGCGCTCGTGAGCAACGCCACGGCCCTGACGGGAACGTGCCCCACGGGCGTGGTGGACTTCGTCGGGTTCGGTAGTGCGACCAACTGCTCCGAGACGGCCCCGACCGCGAATCTGTCGAACACGACCGCCGCGCTCCGTAAGAACGATGGGGCGCAGGACACCGACAACAACAGCGCCGACTTCGCGATCGGCGCGCCGATGCCACGGAACAGCGTCTGGCCCCTCTCCGGGGTCGGCGCAGCCACGCCGAGCGTGCTCTCCGCTGGTGACGCCACGCTGCTGACCGTCACGGTCACCCCGGGGACGTCGCCCGCTAGCACGGGCATCGGCGTGAGCTGCGACCTGACCGGGATCGGAGGCCCAGGCACGCAGGCGCTCGTCGACGACGGCACCAACGGCGACGCGACCGCCGGCGACCACGTCTTCTCGTTCGCGACGACGGTTGCCAACGCCACGACGGGTGGCACGAAGAGCCTGCTCTGCACGATCGGAGATGCGCAGTCGCGCACCACGAGCGCGACGATCGTCCTCACGATCGTCGCGCTCCTGCCGATCGGCACCGTGAACGGCCCGGTCCCCGAGGGACTTTCATGCGCGAGCCACACCTCGCCCTACGTCGACCAAACCGTGACGGTGGAGGGCGTCATCTACGAGACGACGCTCCAGGCCATCAGCAACTCGTCCAACACCTACAAGGGGTTCTACGTCCAGAACACGGCCACCACCGCGGACACGGACCCGCAGACGTCCGACGGCCTGTTCGTGTTCATGAGCACCGCAAGCACCATCAGTGGCCCCAGCGGGCCGTACACGCCAACGGTCGGGGACGAGATCGTCCTCGCGGGCAAGGTGAGCGAGTACTACAACATGACCGAGCTGATCGGCCCGCTCACGGTCCTCGCCGTGGTTCGCAACGGCGTCGACCTCGCGGCGGTCCCGCCGGTCGTGGCGAACCCGCCCGTGGCCCTCGCCGACGCCAACTGCTACTGGGAGCGCCTGCAGGGGATGCGCGTGCAGGTGCCCGAGGGCAGCATCGTGCTGGGCGGGCGCAACGTCTTCAGCCCCGCCGACGCCGAGATCTGGGTGGCGAGCCCGGACAGCACCATCGCCAAGCGCACCGCCCTGTACACCGATCGCGCCTTCCGCGACGCCCACCCGCTCGACGACAACTACGACCCGACGAACTGGGACGGCAACGGCTACCGCATCCTGATGGGCAGCCTCGGGATCAAGGCCGGGGCCGGCGACGCGCAGGCGCTCATCGATCCGGCCCGCACCTTCGACACCGTCACCAATGCCCCGTCGGGCGGGCTCAACTACACCTACTCGAAGTATCGCATCGAGATCAGCGAGCAGCCCACGTTCAGCGTGGGGCCGGACCCCTCCCAGAACAACCCGCCGGTCGTGGAGACCGCCACCCAGTACACGATCGCGGACTACAACCTCGAGAACCTCTACGACTACCGGGACAATCCCTTCTCGGGCTGTGACTTCGCCGGTGACAGCGGGTGCCCGGCGGTCGCGCCCTTCCTCGATGCCGTGAAATCGCCGTTCAACTACGTCCCAGCAGACGAGGCGGCGTACGAGGCGAGAGTCCACGACATCGCGCTCCAGATCGTGAATGACCTGCACAGCCCCGACATCCTGATGGTGCAGGAGGTCGAGAACCAGGACATCTGCTCCGTGTCCGCTGGCGCGCTCACCTGCGGCGCGACCGACAACGCCGACGGCAAGCCCGACGTGCTCCAGGACCTGGCGCTCGAGGTGGCCAGTCTGGGCGGCCCGGCCTACGACGCGGCGTTTGACCGCGACAGCTCGGACCTGCGCGGCATCGCCCCGGCGTACCTGTACCGCACCGACCGCGTGGAGCTCCTGCCGGCGGCGGGTGACCCGGTCCTGGGTGAGAGCCCGGCGATCGGCACCTACACGCCGGTGCCCTACGACAGCCAGGTCTCCAACCCGAAGACGCTGAACGCAGAACTGCCGGCTGGCATCAGCGCCTGCGAGACGTCCTGGGTCTTCCCGCGCGCGCCCGACGTGGCGCTGTTCCGTGTGTGGGCGACGGGCGTGGGCTCGGGCAACTACGCCGACGTCTACACCATCAACAACCACTTCAAGAGCGGTCCCGACACCTGTGTCGCGCACCGCACCGAACAGGCGCAGTACGACGCGGCGCTCGTGCAGTACATCGAGACCGCCGTGCCCGGCGCCCGGGTCGTCGTGGCCGGCGATCTCAACGTGTACCCGCGCCCGGACGACCCGTTCGCGCCGATCGGCGCTGGCGGATCGGACCAGCTCGGGTCGCTGTATGCCCCGAGCCTGGGGCTCACCAACCTCTGGAGCGTCCTCCTCGGCCAGACGCCCGCAGCGGCCTACAGCTACGTGTATCTGGGACAGGCCCAGACGCTCGACCAGATGTTCGTCAACGGCCCGATGTCGGATACGCTCCAGGACTTCCGCATCGCCCACATCAACAGCGACTTCCCGGCCGACTACGCAGGCGACGTGGCGCGCGGCACGAGCGACCACGATCCCAACGTCGCGACGTTCCTCCTGTATCCCTTCGGCGGCTTCCGGAGCCCGATCGCTGCGCCGCCGACGCTCAACGCGCTGAAGGCGGGGGCGGCGGTGCCGGTGAAGTTCAGCCTGGGTGGCAACCAGGGACTCGCCATCCTCGCCCCCGGGTATCCACAGTCGCAGCAGATCGACTGCAGCACCCTGGTGCCGCAGGGGTCGCCCGCGGCGACCACGGCGGCCGGCGCGTCCGGTCTCCGCTACGACGCCACGTCCGGCCAGTACATCTACACCTGGAAGACCGACAAGGCGTGGGCCGGCACCTGCCGGGCGTTCATCCTGAAGCTCGCGGACAGGACCACGCACGAGGCGGCCTTCAAGTTCAGCAAGTGACCCACATCAGTCCGCGCGCAGCCGAGGAGGCCGGGCTCACGCCCGGCCTCCTCGTTCTTTCGCCAAGCCGTCGGAGCCGGGTCGCCAACGTCCGGTGGCGGCGCAGGTCACACCGACGGCCGAACCGAGACCGCGGGCGGGCCGCTGCGGGCGGGCTCGAACAACCTGTCCAGGAGGCGATCCCGCCGCACAGGTTCGCCGATCTGCCCCGCGGTCACGCAACACTGCGCGCCCCCGTGCTGTGACACTCTGGACACGAATCCAGCCTGGACCTACCCCGGTTTCGTGGACACCTACCATCGCGGCAGCGTCCGCGGGAGGGGTCCAGCATGGGGAGGAAGCACACCCACTACAGCACCGAGTTCCGGGCCGAGGCGGTCCGTCTGTACGAGACGTCGGCCAGTCGATCCGCGGGGTCGCGATGGACCTCGGCATCAGCGACGAGAGCCTGCGCCGCTGGATCGCCCGGGCCCGGGAGCGGCCGCCTGGCACGCCACTGGCGAGCGATGAGCGGGCCGAGCTCGAAGCGCTGCGCCGGCGGGTGAAGGTCCTGGAGACCGAGCGCGAGATCCTGCGAAAAGCAGCCGCCTTCTTCGCTCAGGAGACCGAGCGGACCCGCTGACCCGGTTCCGCTTCGTCGAGCAGGAGCACGTTCGCCGCGGCGACACGGGAAAGCTACCCAGCCGACGGCAGCCGAAGGGTGCGCACGTGCCGCTCGCGCACGAGCCCGATGGCGGCCGCGACCAACGCGACGCCGGTTCCCGTCAGCAGCGGAAATGTTGCCGCGAAGCCTCCCGTGGAGTCACGGGCAACGCCAAGCAGCAGGGGCCCGGCGGCGGCGATGACGTACCCGACCGACAGCATGAATGCGGCGAGCGCTCCGGCGCCGGCGGGGTCAGCCGCGAAGTCGACGGTCAACGCCAGCAGGAGCGGGAAGATCGCGCCCAAGCTGAAGCCGAGGAACATGGTCCAGAAGACCGCCTGGTCCGGCACCAAGACGAACCCCAGCGCCGACGCGAGGATGCCGACGGCCGACGCGACGACCTGGGTTCGTCGACCGCCGAAGCGATCGGACAAGACCGCCACGGCGAGGTTGCCGCCGAGCGCGATCAGGTTGAGCAGGCCCACAAGGTCGCCGGCCGTGGTAGGCGACCACCCTCTGGCTGCATATGTGGCTGGCAACCACGCTGATGCCCCCCAGTAGACGACCGCCTGAAGACCAAACACGACCGCGAGCAGCCATGCGGCTCGTGAACGCCACGGGAGGCGCGCACGGTTCCTCGCTGCATAGGATGCGGCCTGTCGATACAGCACAAGCCATGCCCCTATCGAGAGACATCCGGCAGCGCCGAGGATGGCAAGCGAGGGCCGCCAGCCGCCAAAGACGGAGGCGAGAGGTACAGCCGCGGCTCCGGCCAGGGTCGCGCCTGCGACCGTGCCCGCCGCGGCCGCGCCGCTCAGCTGCGCTGCGCGTGAGCCGCCCGCGTGCAGCTTCGCCACGATCGAGGGAAGCGACCCGGCCGCGCCCGTTGCGATCCCGATGCCGGCGGTGAGCGCCACGATCGCAGCGGCGGAGGACGTGGAGGACCGCAGCAGAGCGCACGCCACGAGAGCGCCGGCCAAGAGCGCCATCGCGAATCGAGGACCGACGCGCTGCGCCGTAGCCGGGCCGAGCGAGGCGAACAAGCCCATGCACAGGATGGGCAAGGTCGCGAGTAATCCCACGACGGAATCGGGCACCCGGAGATCGGCGGTGATCGAGTTCGCGAGCGGCCCCACTGCGACGATCGACGGCCGAAGGACGAGCGAGATGAGGAACAGCGCAAGTGCGGGGTGTCCGTCGCTGCCGTTCGGCGGACGCAGCGTGGCGTCAGGTGACACGGCGGCGTTCAGGAATGGATGCGCACCATCATCTTGTTGGCGAGCGCGGGGTTCTGCTCGCCGAACTCCATCGCTTCCTGCACCGCGTCCAAGCCGAAGTGCTGCGTGATCAGTCCCTCGCAGCGGTCGCGGTACGTTTGGACAAGACGGACGGCTTCTGGGTACAGCCCGGTATTGTTTCTGGATCCGAGCAGGTTGAGTTCCTTCTTGACGACGGCAAGAGTCGGGATGGCAACGTCGTCGGTGGACGTCCCGGCAACCACGACCGTGCCGGACGGAGCCACAACGTCAATGGCGGTCCGGAGGATGGCGGCCACACCGGTGGCCTCGAAGACGACTGCCGGCCCCTCGTCGTCGGTCCAGTCGGCGATCCGGTCGGCTGTGTTCTCCATTCGGCTATTGACGACCGCCTCCGCGCCGTTTGCCAAGGCGCGCTCGAGACGCCCGGGGACGATGTCGACGGCGAGGATCCGGGCGCCTCGATCGCCAGCGGCGATCTGGACCGCCTGACCGATCGGTCCGGCCCCGAAGATAACGGCGCGGTCGCCGTTCACCAGCCCGCTCCGCGTGACCATCTGGAGCCCGATCGAGATCGGCTCGACGAACGCGGCCAGATCGCCCGTGAGGCGGTCTGCTGCGTGGAGGTTGCGGACGGGCACGATGAGCTGCTCGGTGAGCGCGCCGTCGAGGTGCGCGCCGAACACGCGGAGGTTGCGGCAGCAGTTCGGTCGGCCGCGCCGACACGCGATGCAGGTTCCGTCGGGGAGCAGGGGCTCGACCGCGACGAGCTGGCCCGTCTGGAGCGGACCTTCGTAGCCCGGACCGAATTCACGGATGCGTCCCGAGAACTCGTGCCCCTGCCTCACCGGGAAGGTCGAATACGGATCGGTGCCCGCCCACATCGCGATGTCGGACCCGCAGATGCCGACGGACTCGATCTCGAGAAGCGCCTCTCCCTCGCGCGGCGCACCCGGATCGGGAGCATCGGCGTAGATAACGGTACGGAGGGCGGCCGTGAGCGCCTGCTTCATCTTCCAATGGTCCTCGTCTCCGGCGCCCTTCTGGACGCGTAGCTCTCTTCCCGAACCGCGAACGTGAGGCGGGGCGAAATCCCGACGGGACGTGCGACATCCGGCGGCGAACCGGCGGGACGCCGCGCGCGGCCCCGCCCTGCACGAGGCGGGAGGCCCGCTCGGGCGCGGCGGCGAGCAGCGCCGCCGTCGACCCGCACGGATCGGCGTGGCCCGACTCCCGTTCGTAGGCGGCGGCTCCAGCAGCAGGAACTCGTCGCGCCGCTCGCGAGGGTGCCACGCTCGACCACCACGACGCGCAGCCCGTGCTCGGCGAGGTGGAACGCCGTGCTCGCAACCTGGACGCCTGCACCCATCACCATCGCGTCGGGCGTGCCGATCACGTGCTCACTCCTCCGCCTCACCTCATCCTCGTCGGCGCCGTCGCCGCTCAGCCCGCAGCGCGGACTGCCGCAGCGATCTCCGCGGCGGTGCGGTCCAGTTCGTCGAGCCCCTCGAGCACGGAGAAGGACACGTCGTACGGCTGCTCCTCCCCGGGTTCGAGCACGCGCAGTTGGCCCCGCCTCCGCGCCTCCCATCGGCCGGAATCCGCGTTGGTCGCCGGTTCCAGGCCGAGCGCGTAAAACCCGTCGGCCAGCATCCGCCACGTGTTCTGCCTGGGCAGCTGGTCCCTTCGGAAGCGCTCCGCAAACCCCAGACCGCGCGCACGGTTGACCAGCGCGACCGTCACGACGCCGTCCGGTCCGGCCGCCACCTCGTGCTCGAACACCCGTTCCGGCGCCTCCCCTTCGGGCGGCCCGATCCGCAGATAATCGCCCGGCGCCGAGCCGTCACTCGTCCGCACGTCGGTGGCCGGGATCAGTAGCTCGGCTCCCTCCTCGACGATCGGCCACCCGACGTTCACGTGGTACAGGAACATGTGCGTGGCGGACGAGAAGCCGACGTTCTCAACGCGGTCATGCACACGAATCGTCGCCCCGCCGAGATCCGCCTCGATCCGTCGGCGCAGGACGAGCTTCTCGCCGTAGAAGGCAGTCTGTCGGATCTCCCCCTCGGCCCAGAACGTGCACTCGTCCCCGTCCCAGTCCTCACCGTAGCCAAGCAGACGGGCCGGCATCGTGCCGACGCGACCGTGCAACCCAAAGTGCTCCGTCGGGAGCTCCGGAGCGTAAATGTGGTCGACCGCGTCCTCGCCCGGGCCGCCGGTATGGTTCAGGCCACACGTCGAGAAGAGGCCTCCGGGAAAGGTCCGCAACCACCCGAAGTCGGTCACGGCCTCGCCGTACCAGGGCCCGGGGGCTCCGTTCGGCGAGATCCACGCGACCGGCATCCCGCCCAGGTCGCATCGCCACACGTCGAACGCACGGTCCACCAGGATGTCGAACGACAGGCGGCCGGTGCGCACCTCGAGCACGCGGACACCGCGTTCGCGACCGTCCCCGAGCGTCACCAGGCGCACGCCGCCCACCTGTCCGAGCGTCCCCACCCGGCGGAGCAGCTCCCGGCGGTTCAAAGTCGACCCCCAGAGCCGTGTCATGCCGCCCCCCACTCGAGGGGAACGTCGTCACGCGGTTTGGGGACCGGCCGCTCGTGGGCGCGGAGCGAACGCGCGCCCGCCCTGTACCTCACTTCAGTGCCCCGGCGGCGATGGCGCGGACCAGATAGCGCTGAAAGATCAGGTACACGGCGATCATGGGCAGCGACGCCAGTAAGAGGCCGGCCATGAGAGCCGGGTAGTTGAAAAAGAAGCGGCCCTGCAGCTGCAGAAGGCCGGGCGTGAGAGTCTTCACGGAGTCAGGCTGCAGGAGCAGCAAGGCGAACACGAATTCGTTCCACACGTACAGTACGTTGAAGATCACGATCGTCACGATCGCGGGAACGGACAGGGGCGCCATGATCCGTAGGAAGATCCCGTGAACGCTCGCCCCGTCCACGCGTGCAGCCTCGATGATCTCGTCGGGAATCGCATGGAAGAATGCCGTCATGAGATACGCGTTGAACGGGAGATTGAGAGACGAGTACAGGAAGATCACCGACCAGTACGTATTGACGAGTCCGAGGTTCACCATCTCCACGTAGATCGGCACCATCAGCAAGAGCGGAGGAATCGCCATCCACGCGAGCACGAACAGGAATACGGCGTTGCTCCCTCTCCACCGCAGTTTCGCGAATGAGTATCCTGCTGTGGTGGCGAGCGCGATCGACAACAGAATCGTCGCGGTAGTGACGATGAGCGAGTTGAGCACGTAGCCGCCGTTGTTCGTTGCCGCCCAAGCTTGTGCAAACGGCGTCAGGCTGAATGATGTGGGCAGAGACAGCTTGCTCTCCGCCCACTGCTGTGGCGTCTTGAACGCATTTATCAGCATGAAGTAGATGGGGAATACGGACGATAACCCAAGCAGCGTCATGCCGGCGATGAGCGCCGCATTGCCGGGGACTGCGAGCACCTGGCGCAGCTGGCCGGCCACGGACGGAGACGCAACGCCGGCAGAGCCCTTGGCCGCGGTGCCTCGCGCTGGCGTGGCCGCATCGCCGGCGGCGCGTTCACGCGCGCTCATTCCCTGCCTCCGGTCAGTGCACGGATGTAGAAGTATCCGAGCATCGAGATGATGAGCGTAAGGACGAAGCCCATCGCGCTCGCGTACCCCATGCGTTGAAACGTGAACGCGTTGTTGTATATGAGAAATTCAGTGACGTACGTGTCGAACCCGGGGCCACCGTTCGTGATCGTGTAGATGTAGGTGAACATGTACGCGAACGCCGTGATGGTGTTCGTGACAAGGACGATCTCCATCACACGGCGGAGCGACGGCACGTATACATAGCGAAGCACCTGCCAGCGCCCTGCGCCATCGATGCGAGCCGCGTCGGGGAGGTCGGGGTCGATGCCGCTCATGCCGGCGAGATACATCACGACGTTGTAGCCAAAGTTCGCCCACACCACCACGAGCAAGATCGCCGGGATCGAAGTCTGGGGAGTAGCCAGCCAGTCCAACTGCAGACCCGTCAGCCCGACCGATCCCAGTACCTCGTTCAGTGGACCGTTGACGTCCAGCAGGATCTTGGCAACGAGACCCACGACTACCGTCGAGTACACGGCGGGGATGAAGTACGTCCAGCGAAAGAAGCGCCATCCACGGATGTGTTCGTTGATTAGAAACGCCAAGACGAGCGGCAGAGATAGCTGGATCGGTACCGAGATCGCGAAGAGGAAGTTGTTCCGGAGGGCCAAAAGAAACAGCGGATCCTGGAGAAGGAACTGGAAGTTCTGCAGACCCACCCAGGTCGGGGGCGAGTAACCGTTCCACCTCGTGAAGGCGTGGTAAGCGATGCTGACCGTCGGGTATCCGATGAACGCCAGCACCATAAGCACCGCCGGTAGGGCGTACAGGGGCCCCCACCACGCCTCGGCGCGGCGGGGGCTCCTGTGGGATCGAACGCTCGCGGAGCCCGTCACGGTGCTACGGCTTGCCGCCCTGTTGGTCCACGTACTGCTGCACGGCCTGCATCGCCTGCTGCGCCGTCTCCTGCCCGGCAAACGCGAGCTGGAGCTGCTTGTAGAAGTAGAGGGCCGTGGCTTGGGACATCACGATATCCATCTCGGGAAGAGTCGGGCCCTTCTTGATCAGGTCGAACACGGCCTTGACCCTGGGGTCGCTGATGTTGGCCTGCGCGGCGATATTGCACGGTGGGGAGCCGAGCAGGCTGATCATCGTGTCCCCGGCTGTCTGGTCGGAGAAAGTCTTGATGAGTTGCCATGCCAGGGCAGGATGCTTCGCGCCAGTTGGAATGACCCAGTCGTCACCCGACGAACCGATGACGCCCTGCGAGTACGGGCCGCTGCCGGAGCGGGGCAGGCGGGCGACGCCAACGTCATTCGCGATCGACTTGAAGTACGGCAGGAACTGCGGCTGCCCCTCGAACATTGCTCCCTTCTGCGATGCGAAGAGATCGGACGAATGGATCTGCTCGAGGGTGGATGCGTCGTTGTTGACGCACTTGTTCGTTCGCATAGCGAGGATCGGCTGAAGGGCGTTCACCCACTTGGGGTCGGTGAACTTCAGCTGGCCCTGCTCGAACTTCTGGGTATCCCCCGGTTGCCAATACGAGAGGATGTTGTCAATGACAAGATTGTCGGTGGTATAGCCGTCGCGATCACCGTACACGAATGGGATCACGCCCATGGAGTTGAATTTCGCGCAGTCGGCGTAGAGCTGGGTATACGTCGCAGGGGGACCTGCGATGCCTGCCTTGGAGAAGAGCGACTTGTTGTAGTAGAGGACGAACGAGTACGCGTCGCTCGGCACGCCGTAGATCGTGCCCTGACCGTTCTTGCAGTCGTAGTTGGCGCACGACAGATCCCACAGAGACATCGAGTTGTAGAAGCCCGGCGTGGCGTTGATGAAGTTGTTGAGCGGCATCAACCCCGACTGGTAGGCCAGCGTGTATGACCCTGAGTAGAGCATCATGACATCGGGAACGTTGTGCGCGGCAAACGCGGCCTGCACCTGCGCCGCAAGCTGGTCATTATTCGAGGGAAGGAGCGTGATGTCCACCTTCGAACCGGGATTGGCCTGCTCGAACCGCGTGATCTGCTGGTCCACCCACTTCCGGGCATCGGACCCGGGCGTCGCGGTCGTCAGGATGCCGCCCAGCCACAACTGCAAGGTGGCGGGCGCGGGCTTCGCGGTGGCCACTGCGGCCGCGGATGAACTCGCTGATCCCGCCGGGGACCCAGCCGCTGCGCTCGCTGGCGCCGTCGCCGACGAGCCCGAGGAGGCTGCGGGCGCCGTGGATATGGCGGGCGACGCGGCGCTCGAGCAACCCGCAAGCAGTACGACGACGACGCCGAGCGTCGTGAGCCGCCCCAGTCGGCGGCCTCTGGTCCATGATGCCACCTGGTCTCCTCCTATCGATGGTGCGGCTGCCGGTCACCCAGCCCGCGACACTGAGACGCCCTGGGGGCGGGTGCGCGATGTCCCCGCCACCACGTGGTTCTCGATATACCCGACACCGGTCGCGCTGCAGCGCACGACGTCCCCGGGCTGCAGGAATCGGGGAGGGTTCATGAACGTGCCGCAGCCTGCGGGCGTGCCAGTGCTGAGAATGTCGCCGGGATCGAGCGTGATGATCGAACTCAGCCACTCGATCGCCACATCGGGCAGGTTCAGCTGATCGCCGATCAGTTCGCTCTGGCGCAAATCGCCGTTGACGCGCGTCTCGACGCGGACTTCCCGAATGTCCGGGATCTCGTCTCGGGTGACGATGCACGGGCCCATCGGGCAGAACGTGTCGAAGTTCTTGCCGAGATCGCGCTGATTGAAGTAGAACTGGACGCTGCGCGAGCCGACGTCGTTGAGGACCGTATAGCCGAAGACGTGCGCGTAGGCGTCCTCGCGCCGGACGTTCTTCGCGCGAGCCCCGAGCACAACACCGAACTCGACTTCGTAGTCCACCGCGAACCCGTGCTCCGCTGCGAACTTCGCCTTGCTCCCCGGACCGCGCCGGATCACGTCGTCGGCCGGCGGAATTACGATGTCGTCATAGGGTCCGGTGACTGAGCTTGTGAGCTTGATGAAGTCCCATTGCGGCTCGTCAGCCGGTTCCCAATCGGGGTCCTCCTTTCCGTGACCGAGGTAGTTCGGCCCCGATCCGAAGATCTTGCCGGCGTTGGTCAGGGGGGCAGCCAGCTTGTCGTAGTGGACGGGACGGCCGTGCTCGAGCGCCTGACGCGCCGCGTCCAGCCCCCGTTCGCCGTCCCTGATGAGGGACAGCATGTCCGGGTACCCGGCGTAGACGACCTCTTCCCCGCGCAGCACACCAACACCGAGCTGGTCGCCGTTGAGATATTGGACGAGGCGCATCGCGTTCTCCTTCTCAGAGGGTCGGGATGGGACCGGCCGCGACGTCGGGCCGATAGGACGGATCCCACGCGCCGGACGTGCCTCCCCACGTGAGCGAGGGCAGCGCGCGCTCGACGGGCTCGATCGTGACCGTCTCGCCGCCGCGGAGGACGTGCACGACGCGGGTGCCCGTCGAGTCGTGGACCGGGATACGCCGGCGAAGCTCCTCTACCTCGGGACCCGGATTGACGTAGTGGGTGGGCACGACGTCACGAACACCCAGCCAGTCAGCTGCGAGCGCTGCCTCGTCGGGGTTCATCTCCCCCGTCAGCAGTGCGCCCGCTCCGGGATCCGGTAGCCCGTCCGTCTGGGCGCATCCGAGGATGCCAACCGTCGGCGCATACAACTCGCCGATCATCTGCATCCCGGGAAAGATCGTCGTGTCCCCGAAGTGGTAGATCCGGACCCCTGGCTCGGTGTCGAAGATGAACGACAGCGGCACGCCGGCAACCACACGACCGTCGCGAAGCGTCACGCTCGACCAGTGGTGACACTCAACGGGGCGCACGACAAAGTCACCGAAGGCGTAGCAGACGCCCCAGATCACCGGACGGACCTGTTCGACCGGGAGCCCTTCCTCAAAGAGCTTCTCGGCAACATCTCCCGGACAGACGACTGGCGCCCCGGTCCGCGCCGCGATCTCGGCCGTGTCGCCGAAGTGGTCCCACGCACCATGACTGACGAGGATGACGTCCGGGGCGGGCACGGTGTCCGGGGTGTACGGAGCGACCGGATTGTGGCGCAGGAAGGGTTCGAGGAGCACGCGGTGGCGCGGACCGACGACCTCGTACCCCGACGCCCCCAAAAACCGCAGCGTGGTGCTCATGCTTCCCCCAGTTCGATCGCCTTCTCAAGCCCCTTGACCAGAGCGACCATGGCGCGGTTCAGCGGCGCAGGGACGCCATGTCGCTCCGCATACGTCACTGCGGCGCCGTTGATCGTGTCGATTTCCGTCCGGCGCTTGGCAAGCACGTCGCCGAGCATTGAGGCGCGGCCGCCGGCGGTCCGGAAGAGCTCGTGCTGGAACGCCACTCGCTCCTCGGGGTCGAGATCGATCCCGGCGGCGGCGGCGATCGCGCATGTCTCACGCGTCAGGTTGTCCATGTGCTCGAAGACGACCAGTTCGTCTTTGAGGACATCCGTGCGCAGGCGAGTCAGGGCGGCCGTGGGGAGTGATCCGCAGTTCAGGACGAACTTCGCCCACTGCTCGCGGCGAATGACGCGCTCCGGATAAACCGCCACGGGAAAGCCGGAGGAACCGAACGCAGCCGCGGCCGTCTCGGCCGCCTTCAGGTCGTCCCCGTGGGATGGGCCAAGCTCGGTATTGCGGACCCCCGTATGGGCGTAGTGCGCGACGTCAAGCGTGATGACCGTGTGCACGGACAGGCCGATCAGAAGCGGGTTCTCGGGGAAGACCGAGCGGATGACCTCCTCGTTGCCGAGACCGTTCTGGAGCGTCAGCAGGATGGTTTGCGCACCGACGATGGGGCGGACGCTCTCCGCCGCCGCACGCGTCGCCCAGCCCTTCGTCTGGAACAGGACGAGGCCCATCGCCTGCCCGATCGACGCGGGATCCGATGTGGCCGGCAGCCGATACGTATCAGTGTGGCCGTCGCGGCGGTCGATGAGCAGCCCGCGCGCGTTGATCGCGTCGACGACCGACGTATTCGCGTCTACGAGCCAGACATCGTTGCCGTTGTCCGCAGCTGCGGCGGCGTAGATGCTCCCCATCTGCCCCGCCCCCACGACGCTGATCTTCATCGCTTCGCCGTCCTTTCTCCTCCTGTCGCCACTTGAGTCCGCGGCGACGAACGTCAGCAGTGGGAGATCTGGCCGCCATCGACCACGAAGAAAGACCCCGTCGCGTAGGAGGCCTCGTCGGAGGCGAGCCAGACGTAGATCGGGGCGACCTCGTGGGGCTGTCCTGCGCGGCGCATTGGAATCCCCGCAGTCGCGACCGCCAGTTCCTTCGCGTCCGCGAACACGACGGCATTGATCGGGGTGTCGATGAACCCAGGGATCACGCAGTTGACACGGATCCCTTCGGGTGCGAGGTCGGCAGCCATCTGCCTCACCATGCCGTGGGTGCCGCCCTTGCTGGCCGAGTAGGCGAACTCGCCGAGGGCATGACCGCGGATCGCGGTTGGAGACCCCGTGATGATGGCCGAGCCGCCACCATTCCTCACGAGTGCCCTGACGCCGTGCTTCATGGTCAGGAACATGCCCGTCAGGTTGGCGGCGATGATCTCGTTCCAGGTCTGGAGGGTCACGCGATCGACTCGGTCATCCCCATGCCGGAAGAGCTCAACTCCGGCGACACCGACAAGCGTGTCAAGCCCTCCGAATGCTTCCTCAGCCCGCGCCACGGCGGCCTCGACCTGGGCCTCGTCGGCGACATCGGCAGGCACGACGAGGGTCTTTCCGCGACGATCGGGCACTGCCTCGGCCGTCTCCCGAAGCTTCTCCGCGCGCCGCCCGACGAGGGCGACCGACGCGCCCTCGGTGGCGAACGCGACCGCCACAGCACGACCGATGCCCGTTCCGGCGCCGGTCACGAGCGCGCGCTTGCCCTCCAACCGCAGCGTCACGATGGCGTTCCTCCTCCGGCTCGTCCTCCGGCCACCGGCCGTCCGATCGTCCTAGCTTCCTCGACCAGGGAGCGGACGGCCCGCCAACCGGTGAGGAAAGTGGCCCGGAAGTGCTGCACCGGCCCGAAGTCTTCGAACTCGTCGAGGGTGAGTCCATCCGCCGCGAGAGCGCGCCGGACGTCGGGGAAGGCGTCTGAAAGACGGCGTTCGAGCGCGGGCCCCGGCGGGTCCGTAATGGTGGCCCGGACCGGCGGCGGCGATTCGAGGAGATCGGCCGCCGTGCTCCAATTGATCGTCGCCGCCATGCCGCCCCCGACGAGGCCCGTGAAGTCGAGTCGCGTGCGGGCCCCGCCGTACAAGAGGACAACGGGATACTCCTGGGCGCGAACGAGTCCGAAGCACCGTCGACCGAGCACGATCCCAACCTGCTCCGTCTCGGCGTCGGGCACGGCAAGTCCATCGCGCACCGCGATCTGCTTCAGGTAGTCGCCGAAGATCCCGGTAATGGGGCTGATGAAGAAGGGCGGGCGGACGCCGGAAGCTTCGGCGGCCTTCAGCCAGCGCTCAGCCGTCTCCTTCAGCTGCGCGATACTGAACACCTCGGTGACGATCACGGGATGGTTGTCGGTCACGAGGCGTTCCATGGCTTGCAACCCGGGCTTCGTGGCCGGGATTTTCGGGGCCACGTTAGGGGCGAGGGCGCGCGCTTCGCGGGCCTCCCGTTCGATCTCCGCGGCATCGCCATCAGTCTCCGGCGAGCCCTGGAGCGACACGAACCCTGCGCGTCCGTTCGACGACTCGAAGAGCGGCAGCAGGCGTTCGGCGATGCGGGACACGAGGCGGTGCTGCGTGAGCTCCGCGCTGCGCGCGTCGTCTGCCTCGGAGCGCACGACGTCGCGGACGACGGGGCGGATCTCCTCGGGTGCGCGCCGAGCGAGGTTGCCCCCGTACCCGGGATTCGTCGTGCAGCCCATCGCCCCGGCGGCGATCGCCCGGTCCAGCTCCTCGAGCGTCGGATTGTTCACCCAGAAGTGGCCGTGCGCGGCGGCACGCACACGCGCGAAGTAAGAGCCGTTCATGTCGCCCCGCTCGCTGGGTTACCGGTCAACCGGTCGTACTGTGGCACGGGCCGTTTGGCCTGTCAATACCGGGACTCCAGCCCACGCGAGGGGCGCGGCGCAAGTTGACACACGGTAGGATTCTGGTACGGTGGCTGACCGGTGGACCATGCCCGACCGCGCCACGCCGGATCGCGGAAGGCTCCGTGGGGCAGCGGGTCAGGGAGAGGAACAAGTCTGGAAGATGGCGACGACGCGGCAGGCGCAGGGCGACTGGGTCCTAGAGCCACTCGATTCGGGGCGCCGCGAGACCGTCGCCACCGAGATCACGCGTCGCCTGCTCGCGTTTCTGCTTGCCGGCAACGTCCGCCCCGGGGACCGCATCCCATCCGAGCGGCGCCTCGCGGAGGCGCTCGGGGTCGGACGGTCCATCGTCCGTGAAGCCCTGAAGTCTTTGACGCTCCTCGGCATTGTCGAGGTGCGGCAGGGCGACGGCACCTACCTGCGCAGCACCGAATCGAGCCTCCTGCCGCAGTCCATCGAGTGGGGGCTGCTGCTCGGGCAGAAGCGGACGCGCGACCTCATCGAGGCGCGCCGATATCTCGAGGTCATCATCGCGGAGCTCGCAGCGTCTCGCCGCGACGACGACGATCTGGCCGCGCTGCGCAGTCACCTCGACGAGATGCGGTCGGACGCCACGGATCCCGACGCGTTTGTGGCGGCCGATGTCGCGTTCCACTTCCGGGTCGCGCAGGCCGCACGGAACGAGTCTCTGGCCCAGATCATGACCGGCATTCGGTCGCTTCTGAAGGTGTGGATCTCGAGGGTCATGCACGCCGCCGACAGCTTCGAGCCCTCAGTGCAGGAACACGCCGCCATCCTCGCGGCTCTCGAGGCGGGCGATCCGGCCGTCGCTCGAAGGGCCATGCAGCGCCACATGGACGCGGCGTATCGACGGCTCGAGACGTCCCTCGACGAGGACGATCGACGCCGCGCGGGGACCTGATCGCGCGCTCGAGTCAGCGCGCGGCGCTGCCGAGCTCAAGCCGGTAGACGCCATACGCGCGGACTTGGAGGACGAGGCCCGCGCGACCCCCGTCCGCGTCGCACGCCGAAACCCACCCCCCCTCCGCCAACCGTTCGGCGGCGATGAGATGCGGCCTCGCCCCGGACGAGAGCGCCGGGAGCGGGATCGACACCTCCCGATCGTGCGACGTCAGGTTGGCCAGCAGGATCTGCAGACGGGCTGGCCGCTCCGCGACGAGCGCGGCGATGCCGGTCGGCGACCTCGACGCACGGAGCGAGCTGCCCGACCAGGCGGCGGCGGCCTGCACCGCATGGAACACGGGGTAGCGTGATCCCGGCGCCCCGGACAGCGGGACGCGAGGCCGTTGCGCGGCGGCTACGAGGCCGCCCGGGCCCGCGGCTTCGTGGAGCGTGATCGCTGCGACATGGGCGGACGCCAGCGCAGCGAGTGTGCCGACACTCCATGCTGCCGCAAAGGTCGAGGCCTGACGTTGGTCGTATCGGGCAGGCAGTTCGTCCGGGATCGGAGTCGGCGGCTCGGACAAGTCGGGATCGAACAATGGACGCAGGCTCACGGGCCCCACGATGACCGGCCGGCCGGGCGCCACGAGCGCGGCGGTCTCGACCATCGTGGGCAGGATCTCGATCGATTCCATGACCGACGCGTCGTCGAAGGCGTGCACCTGGGGGCTCACCGGAAAGGCGACGAAATCGGAGGACCGCAGATCGGCGGTCTCTGCGATCAGATGGGAGAGGTAGCCGCGCGTGCCGGCCCCGAGCTCGGCCGCCACTCCGGCGCCACGAAGGATCTCGCGCACGCGTCGAAGGGCCGGCGCCTGCGAGGTGTGTCGATCAGGATCGAACAGCAGCAGCCGGGCCTTAGGCTGGCCTCGGAGGGTCCCGACGGCTTCGGGCAAGGCGCGGTCCTCGGCACGACCGATGAAGGCCACCTCAAGGGCGGCTCCGAGCTCCGCGGCCAGCGCTGATGCCCGATGCAGAGCGGCGCGCCACCCATCGTCGAGCGGGACGTCGGCGCGGATGTACTGCAGGCGAGCCGGTCGCAGGGCGTGGCGCACGTCGCGCCCCAGCTCGGTACCTGCCGACGGCATCGCTGTGCCGATCGCGGGCACCGTTCCGATGACCCCCCCGACGGCGATGCGGCGGACATCGCGCCGGCGGCCCGGGTGGGGAGCGGGGCGTGGCGGAGACCGATCGAACCCCGCCGGTTGCACGGTCACCACTTGACGGATGGGCACGCCGGGTTCGACGAGGACTGGCCACGCGAGCGACAGCGGCGTCGAGAAGGTCTTGAAGGAGGCGTCGCCGAAGGCGCGCTGATCCTCCATCTCGAAGAGGTCGCCATCGAACCGCAGCCGCACCTCTCTCGCGGATCCCGGTTCCTGCTGGAGCTCGACGATGTTGGTGAACGGCGGCACCGGTGCGATCGTGTCCGGGAAGCGGCCTCGCACCGTTCCCCACGGCATCAGCACGTCAAGCCGCCTCGACGCGAGGCGAGGCGGATGAAGCACGCACAGCCCGATGCGCGCCCGCAGGAACGGCCGGTGGGCCACGCCGTCGAATTCAAAGCGCACGCTTCCGTCGCGAGCGCCGGCAATTGACCCCTGCCACTCAAAGTCGATGCCGTCCGCCTCGCGGCGCACCACGGCCGTGACGGCCAGCGAGAAGGACGCCGCATTGCGCTCGAGCTCGTACCGCGTGAATTGCGGGCGAACAGTCCCCCAGTCCTTGTCGCGCACCGCGGCGTAGATCCCGCGGACGAGTTCCGACCCCGCGAGCGTGAGCCAGCGCACCGTCCCGCTTTCGAGCACCGCCGTCAGCGGACCCGCGTGCACTTCGACCGGCGTCTCGGGGTTCATCCCCCCCGCGGACCGCGTGCCAGCGTCGTCGATCACGCAGGTCCCTGCTCGCGGGGCGGTTCCGTCAACTCGACAAGCACGCCGGACGGGCGGAACGAGGTGAACACGACGCGGCATTGTCTGCCGCCCATGTAGATCGCCCCGACCCGATCGACCTCGCCCGGCAGCTCGGCCAGGGCCGCCTCGAGCCCGTCCACCAGGAAACAGACGTGGTGGAGGCCTTCGCCGCGTTCGGCGAGCTGCTTCGCAAGAGGTCCGTCGCGCAGCGGCTGGACGAGCTGGAGCGTCGTGTCTCCCGCGTCGAGGTAGGCGAGGCGGGCCGAGCCGTCCGCGAGATCGGACACGGTGGCCACGGACATCCCGAAGCGCTCGACGAAGTACCGGGCCGCGGCCGCGATGTCTCTGACAAGCACCCCGACGTGATCGATCCGCTGTGCCTTGGCGGCGTCGGCACTCGCCGTGGCTCCTGTCGACACCCGAGTCGTCTCGTCCACTTCATCCCTCCTCCCGCGCATCGGTGGCGCTGCCCTCGGCATAGGCGATACCCGCCAACTGCGGCCAGGTGATGCCGAGGGACGTCCCGATGCCTGCCGCGGACCGGCCGCGCACGCGCGCAGATCCGAGCGGGGTGCGAACGGTCAGCTCGAAGTAGGAGCCGAAGAACGAGCACGTCTCGACGCGCCCCACGGTCCTCGCCTCCTCGGTGCCGCAGATTGAGATGTCCTCCGGACGCAGCAGGACCACGACGCGCGCCGCGCCCTGCGTCGCGTCGACTGCGGTGAAGCGGATACCCGCCACGTCGACGTCCACCCAGTCGGCATGCCGGCCGAGAACGATGCCACTCACGAACGTGCCCGCGCCGACGAACTGCGCGGCGAACAGCGTTGCCGGCCGGCGGTAGAGCGTCTGTGGCTCGGCGACCTGCACCAGCCGGCCACCGTTCATCAGGGCGACCACGTTCGAGATGCTGAGCGCTTCGTCCTGATCATGGGTCACGAGGAGGAACGTGGTTCCCAGTTCCTCGTGGATCCGCAGCAGCTCCTCGCGCACTTGATGGCGCACGTTCCGGTCGAGGGCGGCCATGGGCTCGTCGAGGAGGAGCACGCGGGGACGCCGGATCAGGGCTCGGGCAACCGAGACGCGCTGCGCCTGACCCCCCGACAGCTGATGCGGCATGCGCTTCTCGAAGCCGTGCAGGCCGACCAGATCGAGCATGTCCGACACCCGACGTCGGATCTCCCCCTCCGGCGGCCGTGCACGGCGGTTGGTGGTTAGGCCAAAGGCGATGTTCTGAGCGACCGTGAGATGAGGGAAGAGGGCATACCGCTGGAACACCATGTTGAACGGCCGCCGCTCCGGGGGATGGCGCGTGATGTCCTCTCCGTCGATCAGCACCGACCCCGCGTCCGGCCGGTCGAGTCCCGCGATGATCCGGAGCAGCGTCGTCTTGCCGCAACCGGAGGGACCAAGCAGGCTGAAGAAGCC
This sequence comes from Chloroflexota bacterium, assembly GCA_021789355.1. Next base: position 24,826 of record JAJYJR010000005.1, read on the forward strand.
GCCCGCCGGCAGTTCGAGGCTGACGTCGTCGACAGCTGTCACGGCGCCAAAGCGGCGCGTGATCCGGTGCCCCGCCAGGCTGCCCCCGCCAGCCATCGTGCCCTCGCGGCCGACCGCTCCCTCGATGAGTGTCTTGCGACTGATCTCCATCTACTTCACCCGCTGCCCGAGGAGCTCGCCAATACTGCCGCCGGTTCGCCGCAGGAAGATCGCCCCTGCGCCGAACGAGATCCAGGGGATGAGCAGCAGGATCGTCGCGACGGCGTTGGCGCCGGGATCGGTGTACCGACGCAGGCGGCCGAGCACATAGATAGGCACGGTGGACAACGCGCCCGACGTGAAATTCGTGACCAGCACCTCATCGAACGAGAATGCGAACGCGAGCAGCGCGGCGCCGACGACCGCGGGCGCGATGATCGGCAGGGTGATGCGTCGGATCGCCTGCCATGGGTCGGCCCCCAAGTCTCGTGCCGCCAGCTCGAGCTCGGTCTCGTACGTCCGAAGGCGCGCCATCACTACGATCACGACGAAGGGAACCGTGACGATCGTATGCCCGATGATGATGGTGAGGAGCGATGGCGCGAAATTCAGCACCGCCATGAGCGCCACGAGACCGACCCCAATGAACAGGGGCGGCAGCATCACGGGCAGGCGGGCGAGGCCCTCGACGAGTCGCGAGACGCGGCTCCTCCGCCGTGCGAAGACGAACGCGGCCGTCGTGCCGATCGCCGTGCTGAGGACCGACGACGCGATCGCGGCCTCGAAGCTCACGGTGAGCGCGGCGCGGAACTCACTGTCCCCGAAGATCTCTGCGAACCACTGGAGGGAGAAGCCCTGCGGCGGCCACGTGAGATTCGAGCCGCCGTTGAACGCGTAGAGCACGGCGATGACGAGTGGCGCGTAGAGGAACAGCATCAGGGCGACCGTGAGCGCGGCGAGCCAGGACGGTGCGAGGCGGATAGCGGTCACTCGGTGGCGCCTCGCGGAAGGAGCCCGGTGCTGCGCATGAGGCCCCACACGACCGCGTAGAAGACGACGAACCCGGCAACGAGGATGAACGACAGCGCCGATCCCTGGCCGTAGTCGCCGGCCGGCCCCATGGCCGTCGCGATAGCGGTCCCCAGCGTCGACGTGTTGATCCCTCCCACGAGGACGGGGGTCACGTAGTCGCCGGCGGAGAGGAAGAACAGGAGCGCGACGGTGGCGAGCACCGACGGACCGGACAGCGGGAGCGTCACGCGCCAGAGGGTCTGGGCCGATCCGGCGCCGAGGTCACGGGAGGCCTCGCGATAATCGCCGGAGATGCCCGAGAGCGCCGCGTAGAAGGTGAGAGCGGCGAGGGGCATGAAGAGTGACACCTCGGCGAGGACGGCAGCAGTCTTCGAGTACAGCAGGAACGTGAGAGGCTCTCGGACCAGGCCGACGTCCATGAGCAGCGTGTTGACGACGCCGCTCGAGCCCAGGAGCGTCCGCCACGCGAAGATCCGGACCAGGTAGCTCGCCATCAGGGCGCTCACGATGAGCGCGAAGGTCAGGCTCTGGCCCCGGCGCTGGACGAAGATAACGTAGTAGGCGAGCACATAGCCGCTGATGACCGACAGAACGGTCGTCGGCGCGGCGATGAGGACCGTGTTCGCGACCAGCGCGCCGTACAGGGGATCCGACACAGTCTGGAGGTAATTGGCCAGCGTGAGCTGGCCGGTCGGCGACATCGCGACCCACGCGACGAGCGAGTACGCGAAGAGGATCAGGGCCGGCACGACGACGGTGCCGACCAGTAACAGCGTCAGCGGGGCGAGAAGGAATGCCTCAAGCCGTCGTCCGACCGTCATTCGTGCGGCCCCTGGCCCCCGGCCCTACGCGCCTGCCTTCACGTCCTCCCAGACCTTACGCCACTCGTCGATCGTGGCGTACTGGCTGTTCGGGTCATACCAGCTCTTGTTCCACTTCAGCGTGTTCTGGAGATAGGAAGCAAGGTCCTTCGGGTACAGGTCCCGGACGTCCGCGCTGATCTGGCTGTTGACGTCGGGGTTCGTCGACATCTGGAAGGTCGACTCCTGCATGGCGACGGCCGTGCTGCCCTGCATCAGCGCGTTTGCGTAGGCGATTGCGTTCTGCCGATCGGCGGCCCAAGGCGTGATGATGACCGCATCGACGAAGCCGTAAGTCCCTTCCTTAGGGACGCGGAAGTCGACCGGCTTGCCTTTCGTCTGCTTGGACTGCGCAACGAACCACAGCAGGCCGACCAACTCGATGTCGACATCGCCGGCCTCGAGCACGTTGAGCTGGTCGCCGATCGACGTCGAGAGAACCTTGAGCTGCGGCTTCAGCTTCAGGAGCCAGCTCTTGACCGGGCCGTTCAGCTGGTCGCGCGTCAGCTTGCCCGGATCGTTCTTGGTCGCGCACGCGGCGGTGGAGATCATGTTCAGCGCGTCGTCGTACGTCCCGATGCGCCCGGTCCATTTCGGGTCGAAGAGGCCATCCCAGCTCGTGAGGGCGTCGGCGGGGACGCGGTCGGGACGCGTGTTGATGCCGAGCGGCCCCCACGTCCAGGGCACGGAGTTGTAGATGCCCTCGCAGACCTTCCAGAACGTGCCGTCCGTGAACGTCGGGTACATCGTCGCGAGGGCAGGCACTTCTTCGACGCTGATCGGCGACTGGATGCCGCTCGCGTAGCCGTGCTCGCAGTCGCCCTGGTTGTTGGACGACGCGTCCCAGACGTGTCCTGCCGGGGTCTTCAGGTAGGTCTCGAGGTTCTCGTTCGAAATGTACTTGGGGTTGAGCTGGATCCCGTCTTTCTTGTAGAAGCCATCCATGGCGGGCACGCCCTTGCCGTCATATCCGGCCCACGTGAAGAGGTTGAACGCGCCACCCACCTTGGCGCTCGCCGGGACGACCTTCGGGCACGTCCCCGCGGATGCGGCCGCGCCCGCCGAGCCCCCGGCGGGAGCCTGCGTCGCCGCGCTGCCACACGCCTGGAGGACCCCGGCGAGGCCGCCGAGGAAGACCGTCCCACCTGTGATGTAGAGGAACTGACGCCGAGTGAAGACCCCGTCCGGGACGGGACTCGAGCCGTTCGCCATCGCTTCCTCCCCGCTGGCCGACCGGTCGACCGGTGTGGCACCGGACGCTACCGCGCGTGCGGGGACTTGTCAACGCCCACCCGCGTAGGTCATCCTTCCTGCGCCGGCACTGGACGACCGGTCCGCCAGTAGGGGGAGAAGGGTGCAGCAACGAGGCGACGCCCAGCTGCTCAGCGTGGGACCGACCGGCCGCTACCTCGTGGACCCGGGAGGCCGCCCGATCTTCGTGAACGGCGACACGGCGTGGTCTTTGCCGGCTGCCGTCCTGCCGGCCGAGGCCGAGCGGTACTTCGCCGACCGCGAAGCGAAGGGGTTCAACGCCGTCATCGTCAACGGCCTCGAGCATCTGTTCGCACCGGCCCCCCCCCGCACCCCGGACGGCATCGAGCCGTTCCTCGCCCCCGGCGATCTCGCGAGGCCCAACGACGCCTACTTCGAGAGGCTCGACGAGATCCTGTCGCTCGCCGCCATGCACGGCATCACGCTGTTCCTGGCGCCCCTGTACCTGGGGTACATCGACCCCCACTACCCGGGGTTCGGCTTCACCGGCCTCGCCGAGGGGTGGCACGCCGAGATGGTCGCGGCGGGCGTGGACTCCTGCCGCGCGTACGGCCGGTTTCTCGGACGCCGGTGGCGCGACGCCGACAACCTCGTGTGGGTGATCGGGGGGGACCGCAATCCCGGTGACGTGCGGGAGCACGTCCTCGCGCTCGTGGACGGCATCCGGCAGGAGGACGAGCGCCACCTCATGACCGCCCACGTCCACCCCGACGACTCCGCAGTCGAGCAGTACGGCGGCGCCGAGTGGCTGACCGTGAACCAGACGTACACGTACCAGATCGTGCACCGCAAGCTGGCCGCGGACTATCGCAGGCTACCCGTCCGCCCGTTCGTGCTGTTCGAGTCGACGTACGAGGGCGAGCACAACTCGAGCGACCTGCAGATCCGCCGGCAGGCGTGGTGGGCGGTCACGTCGGGAGCGGCGGGGACGTTTCTCGGCAACTTCCCCCTGTGGCTCATGGCGCCGGGCTGGCCTGGAGTGCTGGACTCGCCGGGAGCCATCGCGATGTCGCACCTCGGCCAGTTCGTCCGCTCGATCGCGTGGTGGGACCTCGTTCCCGACGAGGACCAGCGTGTCGTCGTGGCGGGGCTCGGCGAACTGAACGGGCTCGATCGGGCGACCGCGGCGGCCACGCCGGACGGGCGGCTCGCGCTCGTGTACGTCCCCGGTCCGCGCACCGTCACCGTGAATCTGGGAGAGCTCGGCGGGTGGGCGGTCCGCGCGCGCTGGTTCGACCCACGCACGGCGAGCTGGCACCATGCGGGCGTGTTGACGCGGCAGGGATACGCGCAGTTCGCCGCCCCCTGGGCCGAAGACGCGGTGCTGCTCCTCGAGGACGTCGCGGGCGGCGAGCACGGCGTTTGGCCGCGAAGCTGAACGATGCACGCCGCTCGAGCGCCGCGCCGCGGAACGGCTGCCCGACCACGTCGCGCCCCCCTCGAGGTGACGGCCCCGATCGACCGTGCCGCCGCGCCGCGCAACGGGCTCGTGCGGTTCGTCGTGCAGGAGCACGACCTCGCCGCAGTACGGGCAGGCCGCGCTTCGGCACGCCCTTGCCGCCGCCGGCATCGCGTACGGGGCCGCACAGGATGATGCTCTCGTCGGCGCCGGCGAACACGATGATCGGACGCGGCGTTCCGGCTCTTCGGGCGGTCCGCACCTGACGGAGCCGATCGGCCGTGGCGTTCTGGTCGAGCTCGACGTGCGAGATCTCGATGCCGACGTCCGCGGCGCCAGGGGGCCCCTGCCACAGGGCGACGATGCGGCCGCCGGGCACTGCGATCCCGCGGAGGAGAGGCTCACGCCCGAGCTCGAGTTCGTGCCCTGTGCACGGTCCTCAGCGCCATCGCGGAGCTCGAGCGTGAACTCATCCGGGAGCGGGTCCGGGATGGCATGCGGCATGCGGCCGCACGCGGAGCACGGATCGGTCGGCCACCCGTGACGTCCCGGCCGAAGGTCGCGAAACGGTGGCCGATGGTGCGCGAGGCGCTGCGGTCGGGGACGATGTCACGAAGGCAGGCTGCGCGAGCTCGGCGTCGGAACCGCCACGGTCGCGCGCTTGCTGTCGAGCTCGTGACTGTCGGCCGGCGGCTCTTCGCTGTCGCTTCACCGTCCGCAAGTGGTGCGGCGGGTGCTCAGCAGGAGGTCGCCTCGCCTCACCTCTTGACGGCACCGACCTCTTCAACAACCTTGCCGGGTGAATCAGCAGCCCGCACTCGCCGATCCCCGCCACGACGTCGCGATTGACCCGCTCCTCGCGGCTGTCGTGCGCGCCATCGTGTCCAGCGCGAGAGCGCAAGCAGCGGCGCAGACTGACGTGGCAGCGAACGAAGGTGCGCCTACCTCGCCGGCCGCGGAGGCCGCGTGAACCCCCATCACCTGCCGAAGCAGCTCAAGGACCTGCGCGGTCTGCGCGCCGCCAGGTGGCTCCGGGAGTCGACGGGGAAGCAGAGGGACAAGTACGGTCCTGGGTCGCAGCGGACGATGCAGGACCGTTCGGGGGCGCGCTACGAGCTGATCGACACCGGTCTCTCGTGGATGGTCCTGAAGAGCGGGTGGTCAGGCGCGGACTCGATGGAGGAACCTCCCGCCACCAAGACCGCCGACTTTCAGGCCATGCTCCGCGCCGCGGAGGTCGGCCTGTTCGATGTGCTCCTCGTCGGATACACGAGCCGGTTCCTTCGGGATCTCCAGTGGGCTCTCTACTACCGGCGCTTCTTCCATCGCCACGGTGTCACCAGACGTGCGCCCCTGACGTGAACACGGGCCTGACTCCGTATCCGTGGTCAACCGGTTGGCGCCAAGACACGAGAGGACATCGACGCGTGGACCGGGAGTCACACCGGTGAACGCCTGTCGACGCCGGGTGAATCGAAGAGATCCGGTGCGGCCGGTCAACGGCCGGCCGGACGGCGCACGCTGGGGCGCTGGCTCGCCCCCGTGGAAGTCGACGATGGCCGGTTGAGAACTGGCCCCTCCGCCTGGGTCGTCACGCGGCTTCGCTCCGTCGGACGACCCGCAGCGACGGGGCGTAGGCAATCCAAGGCGGGTCCCGATGGGCCGAACGGATCGGGCGGCGGAGGCACCGCGGGACGGCCCCCGCGGTGCCTCCCGGCCGGGACAGACGGCTTATGCCGCGCCTCGGCCGACGTCATCGACCTCGGCGTCCGCCTCGTCCCAGACCGGCACGTCGAGGTGCACCTTGTCGATGGCCGCGGTGGCCGCACCGCCGACGAGCTTCTGCAGGTACCTCATCGTAGTGTTGACGGAGGTGTGTCGCAGGAGTTCCTGGATCTCGATGATCGTGGCGCCCGCCTCCCAGGCTAGGGTCGCCCCGGTCGCGCGCAGACAGTGCGGCCCGTAGCGGTCGCCGTTCTTGCCGAGATCGAGGAGTCGGCTGTGGATCATGAGATACGTGCTGTGCCGGTCGATGGGGCGCAGAGGGCTCGCGCCCCTGCGGGAGCGGGCCTCAACGAGGGGCTTCGGTGAAAGGGGCAGGAACACGGGGTCGGACGGCCCGAGGGCTGCGCCGGTCGCCCGCTCGTAGGCGCGCTTCCACGCCTGGAGCGTCTGCCACAGGTCCCCGGGCAGGTCGAGATGGGCAGGCTTGCGGCCTTTGCCCACGAACGCGATGCGCGTCCGCCCGTTGTGCGTGCTGAAGCGGCCCCAGCGCAGCGCGCACGCCTCGCTGGCCCGCAGGCACAGACGCACGAGGGCTAGCACGAGCGCGTAGTCACGCTTCGCGCTCAGCCCGATCTCGGGGTCCCCGAAGTCGGTCGCAATCGCCGAGAGCATGGCCTCGACGTCGGAACGGGTAAGGGCGGGCGTGTCGGTCTGCGGTTCACGGGCCGGCAAGCGCAGGTCCTCGAACGGGTTCGCCATCGCGAGGCCCCGCCGGATCGCGCGCCGATACAGGAGGCGCACGGTCAGGAGCTTGATGTTCTGGGTGCCCTGCGCGTAGCGGTCGATGGAGGCCGCGTAGGCCAGAGCGTCGTCCTCGTCGAGGGCGAGCGGGCCAAGACCCTCTCTGGCGCACCAGCGCAGGTAGGCCACGAGCTCCTGGGCATAGCTCTTCACCCCGTCCTCGGTGCGGCAACCCCGCACGAGGTCGCGAGCGAGCAGACGGATCTCGTCGGATGGTGGGGCGGCGAGCCGGCCCAGGACGCGGACGAGCACCGCGTCGCGATCGAAGGGTGTGTAGTCGAGCACGGTTCCGGGCGCATAGCGGGGCATCGGAGTGACCTCGGGTACGGGCGAGCGGCAGGTCCGGTCCGGTGCCTCGGGCGGCCCCCGGACATCCCGTAGGCGCGCCACACAATTGAAATTGTGTTCACCTCGGGGCGTCTATCCCCCGGGGTCGTGCGTCAGGGAGCCGTGGGCGTGAGCGATGGCTTCGGACCTGCCGGGACCGTCGTCCGATCGCCGAGGCCGTCAAGTTTCGGCCCCATCAACGCTCCGGCGGCGACGCCCAGCCCGCGGGTGAGCCCCGCGAGCTCCCCGAGCGAGGGGTCCTGGCCGAGCTCGATCCGCCGCAGGCGGCGCGGCGTCAGGCCCGCGCGGCGGGCCACGGCGACCGGGGAGAGGCCAAGCTCTGCGCGCATCTCCCGCACGGCGCGGCCGAGCGCGAGATCGCGCGAGCCATCGCGCCGGCTGGTGCGACGGCGGCCCCGCACCGCTGGCACCGCGACGAGGAGCGCCTCAAGGGGGACAGCCAGCGCGGCACACAGCGCGACCGCGTCG
>JAJYJR010000322.1 GCA_021789355.1 Chloroflexota bacterium
CTGGCCGCGGCCAATGAGGGCGGCTACGTCGAGGGCGCCATGGCCGCCATGCTCAGCAAGTCGCACGTGCTGGGGGCCATCGGCCCGATCGCGGCGGGCGATGACCAGCTCTTCATCGACGGGTTCGCGGCCGGGGCCAAGTCGGTGGACAAGTCCATCACCATCCATCCCGTCTACACCGGTTCGTACAGCGACACCAGCCTCTACGCCACGGCGGCCAAGACGTTCGTCGCGGGGGGCGCGGACGTGCTCGCCGGCACGACGCAGGCATCAGCCGGGGCGATCGGCGTGGCCAAGCAGAACAACATTCCCTGGTTTGGGAACGACTGGTCGATGGCCACACTTGCCCCGCAGTTGGTCGTCGCGACCGAGGTCTACAACTGGGCGCCAGTCCTCACGCAGATGTTCACCGAGATCCGCGCGGGCAAGCTCGGCGGCGCCACCTACACTATCAACCTGGGCAACGGTGGCGAGGTCATCCAGTTCAACTCCGGCTATGCCCTGCCCGCCAACGTGAAGGCGAAGGCTGACGCGCTCATCAAGGGCATCACCGATGGATCAATCACCCCACCGCAGTGATGACCGGGGGCCAGCGGACTGGCCCTGACCAGCCCGTCCCCACGCGCGACCCGGTCCGAGCCGCCATTGCCGGGTGGGCTCGGTAGCCGCCGGATCCTGGGGCTGGCCGCCGGAGAGCATCTTCACGCGCACGATCGGAGCCGGTCCCCGCTGGCTCCGATCACTGCGTGTCTACGATAAGCCGGTGTCGGCGACCGATGTGCCACCCAACCTGGCACGGCGAGCGCGGTATGCTCGTGCGTGACGGGACGCACACCGGCGAGGGGCAGGCCGGCCGACGGGTGAGCCGCCGGACCGAGCGCGAGGGGCGTGGGTTGGCCGAGGTCATCGAGAACCCGATCCTCAACTCGCCGTACTGCGCGCCCACGCGCCACTTCTACTTCGACGATGACGGCCTCCCATCCTCGGCCCTGCTCCACCGAGCGTCGTGGGCGAACGAGGAGCACGAGCAGCGCGTGCAGGCCCGCCGGCTGCGGGCGGTGAAGGTCGCTGTTTCGAGTTGGTATCGCTGCACGTCGGCCGACGCCGCACGCGCGGTCACGACGAGCATGGTCGACGCCAGCACCGTCGCGGTGGCCGGCACCAACGCCCAAGGCGTCCTCCCCATGTGAGCATGCGCGGTGGGCCACCGTGGGGAACTGCGAGGCGACGGCCGGCTCGCCGCGGCCCCTCGCCGCATCGTGGGCCAGGAGCGAAACGGCGGCTGCCGGCGTCGGGGTGCGGTCTCCACCGCCGTCGATGACGCCGCCGAGTCGCATTCTGGTGCTCCGGCCAGCTCCGCCTCCTTGCCGCACGCAACGCGTCGCGGTCGTCACCCCTGGCGTGTCGCGGCCACCCCCTGGAAGGTGCACTCTTGGCAGACAGCGGAGATCGGTCGCCGTACGCGGGCTCGTTCGCAGAACGTGCAGCCCCACTTGGCATAGAACCACAGGGCCGGGTCCAGGGCACCCGGCGTATCGCGCAGGCCGTCGGGACCGACCGCCCCGTGCTGGGCGACATCCTTCGCCCAGGTCGCCTGGATGAGCTCTCGGACGGCCTCGAGGTCGCGACCCGCGGTGTCGGTCACGCCGAGGTACTCGGTCACCTTGCGTACCTGGACGTCGACGGCGACCGGCACGACCTCGAGCGAGCTGATGGCGGCCCCGCCCGGGTAGGCGAGCAGCCGCACCCAGAGGGGGCCGACCTTCGGCCCGCCGAGCAACGGGAACAGCGGCGTGCCGTCGCTCGATGCGAGGGCGAGCTCCTCGAGCAGCACGGCCGCGTCACCGCGGCCTGCGAACACGACGGTATGGACGCCCGGAGCAAGGCGCTGGTCAGCGAGGGTCTCGGCGAGGATCCGCCACCCGAACGCGTCGATCACGTGCCGCTGGCTCACGCCGTACCGGCGGAGCGCGTCCGCCAGCTCCCGTAGCGGGCGAGCGACGACGGCCCGCGGATCGAACGCCCAAGGCTCGTCCTGATAGAGCCGCACCCCGGCCTCGGTCAGGCGGTCCGCGTCGCGGGCGCGGTCCATCGCCGCACAGAACGTCAGGAACCGCCGGACGGCCTCGGCGGACGCGCCCGCCGCCTGCAGCTCGTGGACGGCGACGACCTCGGGCATCCCGTCCCAGCCCGATGCCGGGGCCCCCGGACGGTCCGAGATGTCGACGCGCCCGGTCATGAACAGCTCACTGATGCGTCGGCCCAGCCCGCGCCCGTCACCGACCGCCGTGGGGTCCGAGCGGATCATCGTCGGGGCCTTGAGGCTCGTGACGGCCGCTCTCGCGAACCCGAGCCGTTCCCCGTACCAGGCGAGCTGCTCGCCGATCCGGAGGCCCTCGAGCGGACGGGTGAGCCGCGCCCCCCGGCCGCGGAGTGGCGGGCCGATCGCGAGGACGTACTCGTCGCCGGCGTGGATCTCGATGCGCCTGCCGGCGAGGGTCCCGAGGGCGCGTTCGAGGTCGGCCGCGACGCGCTCCGCCAGCTCGTGTCGCGCCGCGAGCGGCAGTCGATTGATCCGCGTGTCGTAGGGGGCGATCACCCGTTCGGGGTCGACCAGCCCGTACTCGGCGCTGACGATCCACCACGGGCGCCCCGACGCCTCCGCGTACCGGCGCCGGCGGCGGAACAACTCCGACCGGTAGAGGTCCTTGGCCGCCATCGGCGACGCGTTCTTCTGGGAGACGCAGCCGAGGAGGACGGCGTCAGGCGGGCTGATCGGCGCTGGCGCCGGCGGGGCGGCCGTCAGCGCGACGGGAATGGGTCGCAGGGAAGGCTGGGGGTGGAGCGTCATGTACACGATCTGATAGCGCACGTCGAGCCGGCGGGCGATCTCCGCGACAGGCACGCCGGCAGCCGCGAGCTCGAGGATGACGTCGCGGCGGGGGCGGCGGCGCCCCTCCCACTCGACCAGCACCAGGCGCCCGTCCTTCATTCGAACCCTCCAGCGCGGAGCGTCATCAGCCGACTGGCGCTCAAGCGGAAGGGTACGTCCGTCTAAGTCGTCCGATCCGGCCTGCCGCGGCACCCTGAACGTGCGCCTACACCCGCGCATACGCCTCGCGAACCACGCGGTGGTACGTCAGGAAGGACGCGTGGTGCTCGGCGGAGGCGAGGCGCGCGTTCGGCTGCGGCACGACGGTCACTCGCGCCGGGACCCTGCGGAGCCGGTCCCCGAGGGCTGCCTCCACGCCCCGGCCGATGCAGATGATGTGCGAGGGAGCTGCACCCTCGACCGCGTACCGCACGTGATGGTCCCATCCCGTCCGCAGGCACGCGTCCAGCGTGGCCTTGTCCGGCTTCGGGCGTCCCGGGAGGTACAGGGCCGCGGGGCTCGTGTCGAGCAGCCAGACGCCGAGGTCGCGCAGCCGCCGCAGCAGGTCCAACTTGTTCGCGACCCGCTCATCGGGCGGCGTCCTCGACGCCTGGATCGGCGCGAAGTCCCCGTTGCCACCGACGCGGTTCACGCAGCTGAAGAAGATCTTCCAGAACTGGGGGGTCCCCCCGTTCCTCGGAGACTCGATCGGGCGGTCCAGCAGGTCGTTCTCGCCGTAGCCGAGGCAGTACACGAGCCGGACGAAGCCGCGAGGCAGGTCCGGCGGGGCGGAGGCGGGCAGCGCCATCGTTCGCGCCAGTTCTCCACGGGTGGTGAAGACGTGCGACTCCGCAAGGAGGACGACCCTCACCCGCTCGGGGCGCCAGTACCAGCGGTGCTCCTCGGCCCGACGCAGCACGTCGAGCGGCTCGGCATCCGAGCCGAGCAGTCTCGCCATCCGCCCGTGGCATTCCAGGAGCGTGTCTGTCACCGGCGTGCCCCGTCGGGAGCCACCGCTGCTGGACGCTGGATCCGGACCTCGTCGGCGACCCTGCCCATCACGATCTCGAGCCTAGCGCAGTTCGAAGGCCGGGCACGCTCCCTCGCGCACCAGCGGCCGGGGGTGACATCTGACATGGTGGCGGCCCCGGAGCAGAGTGACCGCCCCGCGGGCTTCGGTCCGGCCCCGACGATAATGGTGGTTATCGTGATCGTCCGGCGAGCCCAGAGCGGCCAGACGCCGAAGGCATCGTTGGGGCCGGACTGGGACTAGCCCCCGGATCAGCGCGGACCAGACTGATGCCCAGCACGGACGCCGGGTCGTCGCGGAGTCTCGGCAGGTGCCCGCTGACCGCCGCGGATGCCCCAGGACGCGACGCCAGGCGAAATATGGTCTTCCGATGTCGGCCCGTGTGCGATCGGGCCGGGACCTTGGCGTTACGCGTTAGACACTTGGTCTGAGCAGGCGCCCGGCACCCTGGATGGTTGGCCCGCTCACCGGAACGGAGGGCCGAGTAGATCGGGTGACTTCGTCCTCCTAACCAGAGCGGCGAACAGCGGATAAGCCGCAGGTGAGCGTCGCCCGCTACGGTGTCTCCTGCCTCGGCTCCCGGGTCGACGACGATCCCGGTCAGCCGGCCAGCTCGAACGGCCGCGTCCGGGGCCACTTCGACCGACAAGGAGTCACCGAACCGGCACGTCACACCCGCTGTTCAAGAGGCGGCGGATCGGCGATCGACAGCTCTCTAGGAGAACAGCGCCTTCAGGTGTGCGGGAGTCGTAGCCGCCTGAACCCGCTCCCGGGTTGTCTCGTCCTTGAGGTCCAGCCGGCACAGGATGCCGCCGACCTCGGCGATCACTTGAATCCTGCCGAACGCGGGACCGTGCATCTGCGCGAACGTCGCCAGACCTTGGGCCTTGGCGGGCGCGTCACCTAGATCGGGGTTGTGCGGATCAAGGATGTCGATAACAAGGTGTCCGCCGGACTTCCTGACGAACAGGAAATCGGGGAACAAGGGCTTCGTCTCACCGCCCACCACATACGGCACGAGCAGCGCCCATTTCTTGCGGTCCATGTTCCGGACCCAGCCAACGGTGGCGGGGTTCGCAAGCTCCTCGGCGAGGACCCTCTCCTCCCACGTGGTGAGCTTGAACGGCGCGAGCCCGTCCGCATCGACGAACACGTGGCTGGCCCAGCGTGTCTCCTCGGGCGGGACCTCGATGGCCTCCGTCGGGTAATGCATGGAGCTGAGTTCTGGGACTGATGAGAGGCGACGAATCTCGTCGTAGACCTGCCGTCGCCGCTCCGGAAGCGTAGCGACTGCGGCCGCGTGTGCATCAAGGAGCTCGCGGACGCGGGTCCGCGAGAACTCGGCCAGCTTCCGATTCACGTCATCTCTGGCGACGAGGGCCACGATCTCGAGACGGGCAGTCCGCAGCAGCGCGTCGTCAGTATCGACTCGGCTCTTCCAGTACGCCTGGTGGAGTCCTTCGCCAAGCCGCCGCCCGGCGGCCTCGAACAGGTCGTTGACGTTCTCGGGGCTGACAACGAGGTCGAACGTCTCCTCGTCGGTCTCGTCCTCGCCGACCGCCCAGTCGACGCGGCGCACTGTCAGGGTTCCGCGCTCTGCGATGACGCTCTGATACTGCTCGTCGCCGGCAAGGCGCTCGTGCTCCCCGATGAGGATCGCGACGAGGCCCGCGATCTCGCGCTCGTTCGCCTCCGGATCGACAAGGTCGCGGGAGAGGTTCCGGGCAAGCCGAACGAGCCGGCGAACGTCGCTCACCTTGCGACTGCGCGGAAGAACGTAGGAAGGAATCGATTCTAGGGCGGCGAATACCTCCTCCGATCCCTCGGCTCGCTTCAAGATGACCGGCGGCTTCGTCTCGACATCGACCGCCCCCGCCGCCTCGCCGGACTCCGCCAGGTAGGCAATCACCCGCTCCAGTGCCGCTTCGTCATAGTGCGGGAGGTAGAGCGAGACCGAGTTCAGTTGCTCGTCCCCATCGACGCGGCGAGCCAGCGGGGCGCGGACCATCCGTCCGACGAGCTGAGCGATATTCGTGTAGTCGAGGGCCCGGCGGTACGACATCATGACTTCGGCCTGCGGACAATCCCAGCCGGTATTCAGGCTCGTCTTGAAGAAGACGACGGCGACGTCGGGGTCTTCGGTGATGTCCGGAGGGGCGAGATAGCGGAGGCCGGTCGAGCCGATCGTGAGCGCCGTCTTCTCTTGGAAGGCGTGCGCGAAGACTGCGTCCGGGAGGTTGCCGACTTCGCTCCGGATCGCGGCGATCGCCTCGGCCATGTCCGTGCGCGAGATCGCGCCGTTCCCGCCGTCCTCGACTTGGACGATAAGGAGCGGCCGCACGACATCCTCCTCGCCCTCACTCTCGCAGTACGTCTTCCAGCGACTGCCGGCCTCGACCCAGTCCCGCGCCGCCTCGCGCAGCAAGGTCACATCGGCCGGCTGCGTATCCACCGGATGGAAGACGACGACCTTCTCCTTGATCAAGCCGGACTCGCGGACGTCCTCTGGCCTCACGACGACCTGCCGCACAGTGCGGTCCGAACCGGCGAGGAGGTCTAGGAAGCGTCGCGGCGTCGCGCTGACCCCAAGGACGACCGGCGACGGCCGCATCCCATCGCCGCCCTTGATGAACCGCTGCATGATCGAGGTTGCCTTGTCGCGCTCGGTGCGGCTCTCGACCATCCCCCGGTGTGCTTCGTCGATGACGACGTAGAGGTGCAGGTCTTCGTCGGCGATCGTGTTGTCGACGATCTCCCAGAAGGTGTAGTGGCGCTTGGGAATGACGTTCAGATCTGGCCCCACCCCTGAGCGTGCAGCGATGCTCAGATCTGGCCCCACCCCCGACCCCCAGCGCCCGTACGCTCGGCTGCTGTCGAAGGCCGCTGAGCGAGGGTGGAGGAG
>JAJYJR010000323.1 GCA_021789355.1 Chloroflexota bacterium
GCGACCCACCCGGCGACGGCCACGATCCCCTCCATCGCGAGCCAGTACGTGACCGGCGCCAGCGACACGCTCGCGTGCAGGAACATGCCGTTCGGGACGTGGATCGCGAAGAGCAGCCCCGAGAACACGAGCAGCACCACCGCGGCCACCAGCCACGGCCCCGTCTCGGTCGATCGTCGCCGGAGCCACCACCCGACGGCCGCGAACGGGGCCAGGAACAGGGCACACACCAGAACGAGGTAGATCCCGATCGCCGCCACGAACCCCGCCACGCGGCTGCCCACCAGTGCGCCCAGCGGTTGCGCCAGGAACGCCGACAGTGTGCGCGGCGCGGTGACGCTGTCGAGCTCGGCGAAGGAGCGGAGCCACAGGATCCCGTAACCCGTCGACGGCGAGATGCTGCCGAAGACGGCCAGCTGGCGGATCCACCACGGCCCGACCACCACCAGGATTGCGAGGGCACATCCCACGGCCGCGACGAACGGGATGGCCGGCGCACCCGGTCGAGGCGATGCGGGCGCCTGGCCGGGGTGGCTCGCTCCCGCGGGCGCGCCCGGGGGTTCCGCAGGCGCCACCCGGGCCGTGCGCCATGACCGCCACCGGTCCCACGCGAAGGCCGCGGCCGGGGCGGCCGCGAGCAGCGCCCCGTCCGTGCGGGCCAGCGTCGCCAGGCCGATCAACAGCCCCGAGGCCACGAACGATCGCGCGTGCCCCCGCAGCCCGCGCGAGGTGAGCCACAGCGCCGTCCCGCCCAGCACCATGGTCAGCCCGAAGTTGTCCGGCTGGGCCATGAAGACGGTGGTCAGCCCGGGCACCGCCCCCAGGATCCCCGAACCCACCTGGACCAGCGGCGACGCGCCGGCATCCCGCGCGATCGCCCAGCCGAGGGGCGCGGCGAGTGCGCCCACCAGCACGAACGGCAGCAGCGAGGCCAGCTGGGTGGGACCGAGCAGCCAGATGAAGGGCACCTGGACCATGGAGGCGAGCGGTGCCCAGTGGGCATTGCTGGGCACCGGCAGGTGCGGGTTGGCCGGGATCCGCCCCCCCACGTCGATGAACGTCCAGAGGAAGTTCTCCGTGAAGCCCTTCCCGGCCGCCAGATTGCGCGCGATGTCCACGTAGTAGGCGGGATCCGGGTAGGCCGGGTCGGGCGTGAGCGCGGCCAGCACCGCGCGGATCGCCAGCGCGAGCAGGAAGAGGCCGATGGGGACGGCGGCCAGCGAAACAGGTGGCGGCGATGCGGAGCCCGCGCTCTGCGCGCCGGGCGAGTCGGCGTGTCCCCCGGCGTTCTCCTGCGCGCGCACCACGTGGGGCAACATCGGCTCAGCGCGTCGCCGCGGCCGCGCCCGCGCTCATTCCAGCGTGATCCCGGCCAGGTCGAGCCCGGAGGCATACCCCGCCCGGGCGAGCTCCCGATCCCAGGTCACGAGCACGGTGTCTTCAGGGTCGAGCGTCAGCAACGAGGCAAGGTGAACGGCGTCGTACCCGCGGAGGGCGTGCGCCTCGGCGAGGTCGCCGGCAGTCCGCACGATTTCGGGCGTGACGTCGATCAGGTCCATCGCCTGGAAGAACTCCTCCAGGGCTCGTCTGCCTTCGCGCCGCTCCGTGCCCGCCACTCGCCCGGAACGACTGCCGGCTGCCAGTGCCGCCCGTGCCTCCGCATAGGCTATGCGACTCGTGAACGCCAGGTCCGTGGAGTCCCACATCGCCCTCGCGAGGTCGGCCCCCGCCTCCTGTGGGGCAAGCAGCTTGACCAGGGCGGAGGTGTCGAAGTATGCGTTCATCCGCGCTGCTCGAGCACGATGTCGGACAGGGATCCGTCGACCCTGACGTGAGGGTATGAACTGGCCGGGCGCTTCGGTCGCTTCGCCGGGGTGATTACTCCCTGGGCTACCAACCGCTCGTAGGCGCTGGGCCCGGACGCGCGAACGATCCGCGCGACCGGCTTGCCGCGCTCGGTCACGGTGATCTCCTCGCCGCGCTGGACCGCCTCCAGCCACTGGCGCAGGTGGTCGCGAAGCTCCTTCACGCCGACGTCCAACGGTACACCTCCGGGTTTCGCGGAGTGTACACCGAGCTGCGAGCCGTTCCACCAGCCGGTTTGGGCAAGGAGCGGCGGGCAACTGCGCCGGGGAGGCATCCGGAAGTGGCAAGCCGCTCGGTATGCCCTGTTGACGGGCCGTGCAGGTCACCGGGAGACCCGACGGGGGGGAACGCTGGCGACGGCAACGATGCGGCGCCTGTGGCTGCGCAGGTATGTCTTCGCCGTTGCCGTGCTCAGGTTCACGGCGCGCACCGAGTGTCGCCGGGCGACAGGCACACGGCGTAGAGCGCCGCCTGCGGCAGCTTGGCCTCCGGCCCCGTGCCCCCGGGCGCGGCAGGCACTACCGCAAGCGGCTTGGACAGCCAGGACGGGTGGACGATGCCGGCAAGCACGGGTTCCAGTGAGGGGACCACGTACTCGCGCTCGAGGATGAGCCAGCGCACGTCGTATCGTGCCGCCGCAGCCTCCACCACCGGGAGCGGGTCGTAGGGCGTGGGGACGCCGGGGATTCCCCAGCGATACCAGTACGCGCCCGGATCGGGGCTCATGAGGCGGTCCGAGGTCGGGAGGGGCGACGGAGCAGCGGCTAGGAGCTGTGCCCGCAGGTCGGACGTGGCAGTCCAGTCGGACGCAAGCTTCCACGTGGCCATCCCGCCGATCACCCAGGCAACTGCGATTGCGATCGCGGTGAAGTTGCGGGTGGCACTCTCGGGCTCCCAGTTCGGGCGGCGGGCGGCCACCCACCGGACCGCCGACCCGATCCCAACGACGGATAGCAAGTATCCGTAGGGCACGAGTGCCATCCCGGAGTGCAGCGCCATCCCGAACGGGAGGTGGACGGCGAAGACGAGCGCGCTGAAGAGCAGGAACGTGATCCCGTAGATCAGCCACGGCCGGAAGGCCACGTCGCCGCGGTGCTGCCAAGCCCCGATCAGCGCGAACGGCGCCAGGAAGAACGCAAACGGCGTCCCCGCCAGCACCTGGATCGCGGCGACCAGCCCTCCGATGCGGCTGACCAGCAGCGGGCCCAGGCCCTGCGCGAAGAACGTGGCCGGCGTCGTGACCGCGCTCAGGCTGAACTGCTCGTCGTAGGTCGTGATCCACAGGATCCGGCCGCTCGAGGAGGACGGCGAGATCGAGCCGAACAGCAGCTGGTTCCGGATCCACCAGGGCGCCATCACGAGCAGGAAGAGCCCGAAGCACGCGAAGGCGGCCGCCCAGCCGATGCGGACGGGTGCCTGCGCTCCGGCCGGCGTAGCGGACGCCTCGGCCTGCGACGATCCGACCTGCGACGATCCGATCCGCCCCCGCGACCGCGTCCACTGCTCCGACGCGAACGCGACGATGAACGGCACGCCGAGCAGCGCCCCGTCGGTGCGGGCGAGCATCGCGAGGCCCACGAACACCCCGCCGAGCACGAACGCGGCCCGGCTCCCGCGCACGCCGCGCAGGCAGAGCCAGAGGGCCGCGACCGCCAGGATCATGTACAGCGAGAAGTTGTCGGGCTGCGAAAGGTACGGGGCGGCGGCGGCCGGGACCACCATCAGCAGGCCGGCCAGCACAGACGTGCGCCGCCCTAGCCCGGCGTCGATGCCGAGCCAGTACGTGATCGGCGCAGCGAGCGCGCCCAGGATCCAGAACGGGACGCAGGAGGCCAGGTAGGTGGGTCCCAGCAGCCAGATGAAGGGCACCTGGACGATCGACGCGAGCGGCATCCAGTGCTGGTTCGAGGCGATCGGCAGCGTGCCCACCGCCGGCAGACGCCCACCCACGTCGACGAACGACCAGATGAAGGGGATCGTGAACCCGTGCCCGCTGGCGAGCTCGCGTGCGATCGCGAGGTAGTAGACCGCGTCGGGGTAGCCGGGGGCGACGAACGGCAGCGCAGTCACGACGCGGGCGGCGAAGGCGGCGATGAACAGGGCCACCGGGATGGCGAGCGACCCGGCGCTCACGCGCTGTCGTACGGCCGCGGCTGCCGTCATGGCTGGCAGCGCCGTGATGGCTGGTACCGGCCCGCGAAGATCAGTGGGACCAGGGCGTACGCCAGCGGGGCAAGCAGCCCGGCGGGTGAGGCGGGCTCGGATCGCGTTACGGTCTGCACGACGGGCGATCGTAGCAAGGCGCAGTGCGCCGGGAATCGCCCGATCGTACGGGTTCAGGTCAGCGGCTCATGACGAGCCGCGGCACAGCCGCGAGCATTCCACACGTTGCGAGCGACACGTCAGGCGTGGCGAGAAGCGCAGCCACGGCGAGGGTCCAGGGACGAGACGAGCCGTACCACCACGCGATGGCTGCGGCAATGGGCACGCGCACGGCCACAGGGATCGTGACCGGCAGCCAGCTTCGCATGAAATTGTCGCCCACAACGGGACCACCTACTGTGAGTGCCCTCAACCAGCCGCCCACGGTGTCCGGCACCAGGACGAGCAGCGCAACGGCAAGGACGGCCGAGGGCACGGCGATGGAGGCGATCGCCCGCCATCGACGCTGGCGCACCAGGCTCACCGCCGCCACAGCAGGCGTGATCTTGACCCACCCGACCAGCCCCCAGGTGAGCGGGAAGCGCGGCGCCAGTGCGACCGCGACGGCCAGCAGCATGGCGACGTTGCCCCACCCAGTCGTCGCAGCAAGGGCAATCCATACGGGCAACCGCAGGCGCGCGGGCAGTGGCCACACGAGCCACGTCGCGGCAGCCACGAGCAGGCCTGTCCACAGGGCCACGAACCACGACTGCGGCAGGAACGCAGCCGGCACGAACAACAACAGGGCGGGTGGTGGGTACAGGACCTGCGCATAGGGGTTTCCATGCCAGGTCAGCCAATACTGGACGGCGTCCGGGCCGCCTGGCCTCGCCACGAAGACGATCGCGACGACGACGAGCGCCAGCAGCCATGCCCCTGCGAAGACCGCAAGATTGCGCAGGTGAGTGGCGCGGATCTCCGGGATCGCCGCCAAGCGCATTGAGATTCCTCGCCCCACCCACCGTCTCACGGTCGTGGCCTCCCGACGCCGTCCGAAGACCAGCCCAAGCATTGCACAGGCCGAGCACGCGTAGCGCACATGCTTAGCTCCATCGCGCTGCCTCTCATGCTGGGTGGCGCATGCCTCGTGTTCGGGACCTCGGTGGCCCGCACGGTCGGGCTGCTCGCCCCCGATTCCCCGGCCGGCGAGACCCTGAGTGTGGGCCGGGCAGGGTGGCGTGTCCATGGCGGATGCCTGTGTGCCGAGGGGCTGCTCGCGATCGATATCGGCACGCCGGTCCTGATGGCCGTCGCCACCGATGGCGATTGCGCATGTCCGTGAGCCCGACGCGTGCCGGTTCGCGGTGCCTGTAGGCTAGCAAGTCATGCAGCCGGCCCCAGGAGCGACCACCGCTCACGCGCGCCACGTGCCACGCGGCCTGTTCGTGCTGGCAGTCATCGGTGCGCTGGCCGGTTTCTACATCTTGTGGATGCACCTGACGACCGATCCGTTCGCAGACGTACATGCCTACTACGAGGCGGCGGCGCGCCTGAACGCCGGCCAGCCCGTGTACCAGGGGCTCGGGGACGTCCACACGCCCCTCGGTTATCCGTATCCCCCACTGGTCGCGATCCTGTTCCGCCCGCTGGCGCTGCTTCCGTTCGAGGCGGCCGCGCTGCTCTGGGAGGTCGTGATGGTCGCGAGCTTTGTCGCGACGGTCTGGTGGATGGGAGTGCGGCGCACCGGCACGTGGCTGGCCCTTGGGATCCTCGCGCTCCCAATTGCCTGGTGCATCTCGATCGGGCAGGTGCAGGTCCTGCTGACGCTGCTGGTCGCGATCGGCACGCCGTGGTCGATCGCGCTCGCCGCCAACATCAAGCTCTTCCCGGTGCTGGTCGCCCTGTGGTGGATCGGGCGACGTGACTGGCGGGCCCTCGGCCTGTTCATCGTCAGTCTGGTCGCGCTGGCCCTCGTGCAACTGGTCCTCGCACCCCAGGCGACACTGGACTACGTCACGGCCATCACGCTGAAGCAGGTCGGCGAGGTCCGGAACATCTCCCCGTACGTCGTCTCACCGGTGCTCTGGGCGGCAATGGTCCTCGTCGGCGTGGCCCTTGTCCTTCGGCTCGCCCCGACCCGGTGGGGTTGGCCCGCCGCAGTCGCGCTGAGCGTCCTCGCGACGCCCCGGCTCCTCGTGTATGCGCTGATGACGCTCCTGGCCGTTCTGACGCCGCCGGAGGCTATGCCCAGCACGGTTCCTGCACGAACGACGCAGGCAGACCCGGAGGCTGCAGCAGTTGCTCCGCACCAGGGGGATCTGGACGGACGCATGTCGCACCCCGAACGGTAGGACCCCAAGAGCGACAGTGGCGGTGGGGCGCTGGATCCGGCGGCCGCCCTTCGACGCTAGGATCGCGTAGATGCCTCAGCCCACCCGGCCTCGGCTACGGTGGTGGCGTCCTCACGAGCCACGGGATCGACTACGTTTACGCTGATGCGCGGCACCCGAGCACACTCGTGCCGGACGGGGTCCTCGTGGCGAACAGTGAAGGCTTCTTCGAGTTGCTAAGACCTGCTCCTTAGGCGCAGTGAAGGAGAGTGGCAGTCTGCACCCTCCAGACTCTCACAACGCTTCGTGGCTACGTGCATGAGGGCGTTGAGCGTGCCGCGGCGTGATCGGCCGGACATCGCGGTCCTCGCGGGTCTGATCGCGGTCGGCATCGGCGTTCCCCTCGTGCTGGCCTCCGTGGCCGGGGCGATCGGG
>JAJYJR010000324.1 GCA_021789355.1 Chloroflexota bacterium
TCGAGGCGCCCGGGACGGCCCGGCCGAGCTACCTTGCCGATCATCAGCTGGGCTGGCGCGGATGGCGCCCCGACCATCGGATCGGCCGCCTCAGACGACCCGTTTGACACCAGCCACCTAGGGCGGCGTGCCTGCGAACACGCTCGGGGATTTACTGAAGGAGGGGGCGCCGTCTGGACGTGAGGTCTAGCTGGACTTCGATCTACACCACTTGACAGGACGCGACCCACAGCAGCGATGTCGCCTCGCTCGTGAGACACAGGCCGCGCGCGTGTTGACGACGGCCCGGCGACGTGGCGGCGCGATCTCGGCGTCACTCGCCCAAGCTGATCCATCCCTGTCGAATCGCGAGGGTGGTCAGCTCAGTCCGCGTGAGTACTCCGTATCGGCTGAACAGCCTTCGCAGGTGGCTCTCGACGGACTTCTCGGTCAGACCGAGCCGTGCCCCGATCTCATCGTTCGAGTGGCCAGCGGCCACCAGTTGGATCACCTGCAGCTCACGATCTGATGGTGGACGGGGTGCGCTGTGTGCATCTCGCACCGCTTGCGGGCTGAAAGCCATGCCGCCACCCGCCACGGTCCGGATGGCTTTCAGGATCTCGGCCAGCGACGCAGTCTTCGCCAGGTAGCCCCTGGCCCCCAGCGCGAGAGCCCGAGAATGGAACCCGGCGTAGTCGTAGGAACTGAAGAGAATGACGGCCGGAGCGCCATGCACCGAAGCACGGCGGAGGATCTCGAATCCGCTTGGCTGACCCTGCAGTTGCACGTCGACGAGGGCGACGTCAACAGTGTCGCGTGACAGCAGACTCCTTGACTGGTCGAGCGACTCGGCAATGCCGGCCACTTGCAGGTCGGGTTCGCGCTCGAGTAGCGCCGCAAGCCCTGAGGCAGTGGCCGGGTGATCGTCCACGATCGCGACCCGGATCACGCTGGCCACTTCAGTGTCACGACTGTGCCCCGCGTCGGCGCAGGGCGGACCGAGAACTGGGCACCGATTACCTCTGCCCGCTGCCGCATGTCCGCCAGACCAAGGTGACCCGCCCGCAAGGCGCGCCGCTCTGCATCGGGTTCCATCCCCGCACCATCGTCCGCGATCTGCAGCGCAACGCGCGAAGCATCCGCCTGGATCCGGAGGTGGATCGCGTTTGGTCGACCATGCAGAAGGGCGTTGTCGAGCGCCTGCTGGGCGATCCGGTAGACCGCGAGCTCGACGTCGTGCGGGGGCCGTCCCCCCTGATCACCTTCTCCCGCTTCCTCTACATCCAGCTCGACGGTCACGCCGGAGCGTTCTTCGATGCGTTCCGCGAGCCACTCCAGCGCGGGCAGCAGCCCCTCCTCGTCGAGGATTGCGAGTCGTCGCTCCGCCATGAGATCGCGCAGCTCGGCTGCCACGCTCCTCAGGTGGCGCGCGGTCTGCTCCGGCTGAGCACCAGCCTCGACCTCTCGGATCAGAGTGGAGAAGTCTGGCAGGACGTCGGCGTGGAGTGCCGTCGCAATTTGCGACCGCTCTTCCTCGAGGGCCGTCTGCCGCGTTCGGGCCCGACCGGGAACGAGCTCGTCCGCGAGCGCGCTCAGGACTGATCGCGCGGACGACGGGCCCCAGGACATGCGCACCCGCGAACGGTGCCATGCGTGCAGCACCACCCCGGCCAGGCCCAGGGTCATGAATGCCCATGCGGTCATGACTGACTGGCCAGGCAGGCTCTGCCAATTCGCAAGATGGGTGACGTACGCCGCCGCCAAGGCTACGACGACAAGCAGGTCGGCCGCGATGATCGGCACGGCCACCCGCGGGTGTACCCGCCTCCGCCGATCGACCGCATAGACCGTACCCAACAGCGGTCCGACCACCAAGAGGGCGAGGTTCGCCGGCGGGCCGAACAGCGGGGTCGCGTTCAGCACGACGACCGAGACGACTCCCAGGGCAAGCAGCCACCCGACGTTCGGCAGACGCAGCGCCGCAAGTGCAGCTAGCACGAGGGCAAGTCCGGCCAGCGTCGGCAGGTCACCGCTCGGGAAGATCTGATTACGGGCGATGCCGATCCTGACCCTTCCGTCTGTGACCAAGAGGCTATCCCAGCTGACGGCAGGATCGGCGCCGGACGGCTCGGCTCCGATCACGTCCATCCCGGGACGGACCCCCGCGTTCCACGCCGGGCCGCCGATTGGCACAGAGGCGACGGTCCAGGTATCGGGCGCCGGATGGGTGATCGACAGCTCGATCTGTGGCGGGCCGGCGACGGCCGCCCATGCGAAAACGGCGAAAAGGGTGGCGGCGAGCACAAGACCGGCGCCCAGCAGGAGGTCGATATGCCGGCTTCGGGAGGCTATGCGGATCGTCTCGTGTCCCGTAGTCATGCTGCCTGCGACTCGTCGAGTCAGTTCCCCCCGCCGCCCCAATCATAACGACGCGCGCACCTCTCTCCGCCGGCGTTATGCCCGCGCGTGATTCCCCTCCATCCAGCCGCGGGGAAGCGCGCTGGCCATGCGACGACGGCGGACGGCACGATCTGGTCGCGTCCCGCCGTTGGAGGAGAGGGATGCGCACGTCGACGAACAGGCGCACCCGGCGGATCGCCGGGTTGCTCATTGGCTTAAGCCTCATGACGCTGATACTGCCCGCCGGCGCAGGCGCGAGTTCGGCGTCAGGCCTCAGGGCGGTCTTGGAAGGGAAGCCGATCTCGCTCACAGAGGTTGCCCGCTACGTCTGCCACGATCGCGCCTACCCAGTCATCCGGTGCTTCCGCACGGCAGCCGAAGTCGATGCCGACGAGCAGCGGTTAGCGGCCATGACCACGACCGCACCGCAGCAGCTGCTGACTGCGTTCGTTCGCTGGTACCAGAACGCCAACTACGGTGGCGCGTTCTTCGACGCCTACGACGCGTATCCCGACCTGTCGGTGATCGGATGGGCCAGGCAGATCAGCTCCTTCAAGCCAATGAACGGTGGCCATCCGATCTGGTGGCAGGGCGCCAACTACACGGGATTCATGTGGGATTGGGGCACCGCGCAGGAGCCAACGCTCGGCGGTGCCGACGATCAAATCTCAAGCGTCACAAAGGGCTAGCGACGAACCTTTGCGCCTTCCCGCCGGCGAGCTCTTCTGACTGTCGGGGCCACAGAAGCGGAAAATGAAATTGGCGATCTACAAGTACGGGAACCTGTTGAAGCCGTCACAGGATGCCGTATTCGACCGGGATCAGCGTCCCGGAGATCGAGCCGCCTTCTCGGGCATTTTCCGCTGTCCTCCTTGCGGTTGGGAAGTGGCTGCCAACGAAGGACAGCCTCTGCCACCGCAGAACCACCATCAGCACCGGCCCGAGCAAGGCTTCATCAAGTGGCGGCTGACCGTCTATGCGGAACACCAGTCCTAGCAAACGCGCCGATAAGCATTGGACTTCGTCATGAGTTCTGCGGACGTCGGAAGGTTGCTCGGCCACTGTCGATTCTGACCGGTAGAGGAATCCCGTCGGCGCCAGCGAACGACACGACCCCAGCCGAGTTGCTGACCCTTCAATCTGAGGTACTTAGAGAGGGAGCCGTTCAGATGACCAGTAGCTAACGCGGACTTTCGCTCTCGGACAAGTGCCTCGTTGAATCTTGCCTGCGACTCGTCTCAACCATTAGACGGCTGCGGGAGAAGGAGGGCATCGATTATGCGACGTGTCAGTCGAGCAGTGGTGAGTGTAGCGGCGCTCTTCATCTTGGCCGGGACAACCCCCGTATTCGCCGGCTCGCCGGTGGCGTCTGACTCTGTGAACGCCCGAAGCCATCGCAATACGTTCGTGATCGACGGGCGAGAGTACGGTCCAAAGGACGGTCTCAAGGTCGACACATTCCAGTTCGAACTCCAACCTGGATCAGGCTCCGTTGGCGTCGTCTTCGGAGAAACACCAAACGGACCGGGTTCCGTTATTCCGCTTGGCTCCACCTATTGGGGGACCAGCTATGCCATCAGCACAGAGTGGTGGTCGCAGTTGGGGTACGACGGCAAGGCGAAGGCCGCAGCCAACGTCTACAACAACTTGCGGATCGTTGAAGTGTGCATTTGGTATACGCGGGAAGGTGCCGGAGTGGTCGGCGCCAAGGTCTGCTCCGATGCGAGCTCAGACACCGGCGTCTGGTTGCCTGGCCCCGAGGTGACGACCAGCGCCTGGGACTCGCTCAACCCGCTTGACCCGCCGACGGTGTTCAACATCTCGACCGTGCGGATCGACCCAAGACTGCTGGCCCCGGCGCCCTGACGGCATGGGCGTCGCCAAGCCGAACGCCCCGGAGCGATCGCCGAACATACCCGTTCCGTCTGTTCAGGTAGCCTGGCGGACCGGTGTGACACGGTGGTCGCGGATCGCCAGCTTGGCCTCGTACGCTATCGACAACATCTCTTGTGAGGGCCGTCCCACTCGAGGGGCGGCCCTCGTTCAGACGAACAAGCAAACCCCCCAATCCACACCTCCCGCCGCGCTCCATCCATCAAGAGCTGATCCCTGGCGTCATTGCCCATACGCTTCACGGCCTCACTCTCTCGGGCTGCCCCTCCTCGGCGCTGAGTGAGCCCGGGAACCCCGCAACTCGATCCGCGGGCAACGTCGGCGCAATAGGTGGATCCACGGCATTGACCCGCGCCGGGGTCGCCCGAAGTCTCCGCGACGCACAGGCCGGGCTGCCGTCGTGGATCGAGCGCCACGCGTGTCCCGGGCGAGGGGGTGCGAACGGCCAGAGAGCCGGTCTTGCGCTGGCACCGACAGCTGAGCATCGAGGAGGGACCATTCGATGGCGTGTCACGCGCGAACGATGACGCGGCCGGACTGATGCCGAATGGCCTATTGAAGATCGAGAGAAATAGATCGAGACTCGACAGATGAACAAGCTCGCCATGTGGCTTCTCCGCATCGCCCTCGTCGTCCTCCTGCTCGGATCCGTGGTCGCACAGGCACTCGTGCCCGTGTTTGCATCCCAGGAGGCGATGATCTTCCCCGAGGTCGCCCACCTCGTCGTCCCGTACTCAGTGACCGGCATCCTCGTCATCGCCTGCGGGCAGGTGGCGCTGCTCGTCGTCTGGCGGCTGCTGTCCCTCGTCAACGTCGGCCTCATCTTCACTCTCCGCGCCCGTCGCTGGATCGACGTCATAACGGCGTGCGGCGCGGTCGCCACGGTGCTGAGCGCAGGCGTCTTGATCCACCTGCTCGCCTTCGTCGGCGCCCACAATGCCACCCTCGTCCTCGGGCTGGTCGCGGTCCTCGCCGGCGGGCTGGCGTTCGTGCTCCTCATGGTCGTCATACGCAGGCTGCTCGAGTCGGCGATCGCCGATCGCACCGAGCTCGACGAGGTCATCTGAAGCGAATGGCCGTCCTCGTCGATCTCGACGTCATGCTCGCCCGCCGCAAGATGTCCGTGGGCGATTTCGCGAGGGCCGTCGGTATCACCCCGGCGAACGTCGCCGTGCTGAAGAACGGGCGCGCTCGAGCCGTCCGGTTCACCACCCTGGACTCGATCTGCCGGGTGCTCGACTGCCAGCCGGGTGACATCCTCCGGTGGGTCGCCGACCGGCCCGCCTGAGATCCCGCGGGACGTCCGATTGGATCCAGGGGATCACACCCGCGACGGAACCGCACGCCTAGACCGCGCTCTGACCTCGTGTCACGATCAGCGCCACGAGGCGCTGATCGCTGGGACTGCGTCGTCGAGCTCGAGACCCGCTTGTCTGAAGCTTGTCGCAGCCGTCGACTTTTGTACATAGATGTGTACATGTCAGGTCTTCACATCAGACTCGCGCAGGTCTAGCCTCCTGGTCAGGTGGCCTGCCTGAGAAGACCTGGCGGTTCGTGAGGGTGGGCCACCGCCACTGCTCCACGTAGGAGCTGGCAGGAGCCTCCCGAAGCGGGCCCGCGCGATCCACCGATCGCGATCTACCCAAGCTCCGGCGCCGGGATCGAGCGTGATCGTCGGCGACTGAAGCACCTTTCCAACCACACAGCGCTGCCAATCGCGCACATCACTCGATGCGCACGATCGCGCGAGGCGCGCCGCCATCCACCTGAACGAGGTGGAGTCCGGCCGGGCTGACGCGGCCGTCGCGAGGACGCTCCTCGACGGTCTCGATCGCCGGTCGGCTCCGCTCCCACCAGGGGTGCGGCGCGACCGGTCCTTCGGGATTCTCGTGGGCGACCTCGCCGACGGCTCGCTTGGCCCTACTGGGCTTCATCGGTTCATGGGTGGCGGACGACATCCGCGCCGGAACGGAGGTGATGCCCAGGAAGGGTTCGAGCCACGAGCCGACGGACTGCGCGCCCGCCGGTGCATAACCAGCTGTTGCGCGCCGGACCGGAGCCGATCCTTCGCGATCGCACCGAGTCAGGCGTGCCGCGCCTGTGCTCGTCTGCCTTCGGTCCGTTCCAGCTGCGAGCAATTGTCAAGAGTTGTGGATGAACCCGGGTCAGGCGGCGGCGTCCTCCTCGGTGATGGGCTCCGCTGACCTCCTTCCTTCGCGCTCCTGGAGCTGACCGTCGACGAAGGTGGCGCCGGCTCGGACGAGGGCGACGAGGTGGGGGGCGTTGACCTTGCGCCAGTTCTGCTGCGCCGCCTCGAGGAGCTTGAACGCCATCGCCAGGCCGGCGGCTCGGGAACCCGCGCCCTTCGTCACCCGGGTTCGGAGCCGGACGGTCGAGAAGGCCGACGGATATGGGGTTGCTGGTGCGCAGGTGGATGTGATGGGGGGTCGGGAAGTCATAGAAGGCGAGCAGCGCGTCGAGCTCGCCG
>JAJYJR010000325.1 GCA_021789355.1 Chloroflexota bacterium
CGTCCCAGCATCGGTCGCTATCGACCCCGGACCCAGAGAGGGGCGCCCAGCGGACTGAGGCCGAGCTCCTGCGCCCGGCGGGTGACGGAGATCTCGGCGCCCAGCGTGGCGATGTCGCCCTGCAGCGACTGGATCTGCTGGGTCATCTGGTCGCCCTGGGCGATCAGCCCGTCGATGTCGTAGTTAGTGGCGGCGACCCGGACCGTCTGGGTCAGGTAGAAGAGGCCCAGCAGGAACGCGACCAGGATCGCGGCCATGGCGAGGCCGACCCGGTTCGCCCGCCGCCCTGCCCGGATCCTCGCCGCCTGGCGGCGCCTCGGCAGCGCGGGCGAGCGAAGGGGGTAGTAGCGCGTCCCGCCGACAACCGCCATCAGGCCGCCCCCTCGGCCCAGCCCAGCGGCGTCGCGCTGAACGCCAGCCTCGCGAGCCGGTCCGCGGCCGAGTCGCGCTCGACCAGCACGGGCAACCCGCGCTCGTCGCCGAGCAGCTCCTCCAGCCGATCTCGCCGCTCGCGCACTTCGTGCTGCCGCCGGCCGTAGGAGCGCCGCCGGCTCTGCTGGTGTCGTCCGCTCACCTGGATCCCTCCTCCTCGGTGTCCGACGCCGTTGCCGTCACGCCGCCAGGCGCTCGGCGGCCCGGAGTCGCGCGCTCCGGGACCTGGGGTTCGATGCCACCTCGTCCTGCGACGGCGTGGCAGGCGTGCCGGGGACCGCGCGCAGTCGCGGAGAGCGACCGCACACGCAGACCGGCACTTCCGGCGGGCAGACGCATCCGCGCCGCTCCGCGGCGATGAATCGTTTGACGATGCGGTCCTCGAGCGAGTGGTACGTGAGCACCACGATCCTTCCGCCCGGCCGCAGGACCTGCACGCCGGCCGCCAGCACAGCCTCCAGCGCCTCGAGCTCGCGGTTGACCGCGATCCGCAGCGCCTGGAAGACCCGCGTCGCCGGATGCACGCGGCGGCGCCCGGCGGGTCGGGAGGGCACCGCGCCCTCGATGACGTCGGCAAGGGCCGCCGCGCTCGTCAGAGGCGCCCGCGCGCGCGCCTCGACGATCGTCCGCGCGATGCGGCCCGCAAACGGCTCCTCCCCGTAGCGCCGGAACAGCGCCGCCAGCTCGCGCTCCTCGAGCCCCTCCAGGAGGGCCGACGCCGGCTCCCCCCGGGCCGGATCGAAGCGCATGTCGAGGTTGCCTGCGGCCCGGAAGCTGAACCCGCGCGACTCGTCCGCCAGCTGGTCGGAGCTGAGCCCGAGGTCCAGCAACAGGCCGTCCGCGGGATCGAATCCGTTCTCGGCGGCCAGCGCGGCAAGCTCCTCGAAGTTGGCCTGCCGCAGCACCGCGCGGGCCCCGTACGGTGCCAGGCGGTGGCGGGCACGCTCGATCGCGGCCGGATCCGCGTCGAGGCCCAGCAGCTTCCCGCCAGGCGAGATGGCCTCCAGGATCCGGACGGCGTGCCCACCGCCCCCGAGAGTCCCGTCGATCTGGAGGCTGCCCGGGTGGGGAGCGAGTGCCTGCATGACCTCCTCCACCATCACCGGTACGTGCCCTGCCTCCATCACCGGGATCCCCGAAGACGGATCCCGTCCGGATCCTGGAGATGCGCGACGACGATCAGAACCCAAGGCCCTGGAGGTGCTCGGCGAGCACCTCGGGTGCGGACATGGCCGCGCTGTAGGACGCCCACGCGTCGGGCGTCCAGAGCTCCACGTGATCGTGGCCGCCGACGACGACGGCCTCGGTGCTCAGTGCCGCCCACTCCCTGAGCGACGGCGGCACGAGGACGCGACCCTGGCGATCGAGCTCGACCTCGAACGCGTGGGCGAACACGTGCCGGCGAAAGGAGCGGGCGTTCGCGTCGCCCAGCGGGAGCGCGGCGACCCTCTCGGCGAGCCGGTCGAACTCGGCCCTCGGGAAGATCGCCAGGCAGGAATCGAGCCATCGGGTGATCACCGGCGCCTCGTCCAGCTCCGCCCGGAATCGAGACGGGACGGCCAGGCGCCCCTTCTCGTCCACGGTGTGCCGGTACTCGCCGATGAACACGGTCCGGGACCCTCCGCTTCCCCGCTTTGCCCCACTTTACGCCACTTGGCGCCACTTGCTAGCATCATACACGTCGGGGGTGCCGCGTCAATGCGATTCGAGGGGCATGGGAGGGCGCGACGTGAACTCGAGTTCCGCCGGTCGGGGCACCGTCCGGCACGGGCCGGCGGACGGACGGCGTATCCCGCGTAGTACGAAACGGCGGGTGTCGTCCAGATGCGGCTGGTGATAGGCTCCGGCGCCGGAGGTGGAACGCGAATCCGCATGGCACTCGAGGAGCGGGCGATCGACACGGCGGCCGGGGTGGCGCGGCGCGACCACCTGCGCCGCTGCATGTTCCGCCGCCTCTCGGTGGTCCGGCGGGGGTCAAGGCCGGTCTACACCGTGGACTGCCTCTATCCCGACCGCCTGGTCCCCATCCCGCTCGGGGACCTCGTCGCGTCGCGCGACATCTGCGACGCCTGCGTCGCCTCGCACGTGTTCCGCCCGGACGAGGACTGATCGCGCCCCTGGCCCGGTGGGCGCGGATCGCGTCGACGAGTAGAATCCAGGCGTCGACGAGTCGGCCGGACGGTCGCGGGTCCACGCCGGGGCAACCCGGCGGCGGTCTCGAGGAAAGTCCGAGCTCCATGACGCAGGGTAGCGGGTAACGCCCGCCCGCCGCGAGGCGAGGACCAGCGCCACAGAGACGAGTCCGGCCCGCAGGGGCCGGGGTGAAACGCGGCAAGCTCTACCCGGAGCAAGGCCGAATAGGAGGGCGAGGCCGGGATCCGTCCCGGCGCAGGTGCGTCACCGAGCCCTCGGGTAGGCCGCACCGAGCCGGCGGGCAACCGCCGTGCCGAGATGGATGACCGTCGCCGCGGTTTCGGCCGCGGCACAGAACTCGGCTTACAGGCCGGCTCGTCGACACTGTCCCCCGCGCCGGGGTCTACCTCGCGGGTTCGATCCCGAGAACGGCGCGGTACTGCCGCTCCAGCGCGGCTGCCGCGTCCGGGTCATCCAGCGCGAGGTTGGCCAGGGCGTCGGCGGCGCGGTTCCGCGTACGGGGCTCGTGCGTGGCGCTCCATCGTCGCAGCGTCGCGAGCAGGCGACGCGCCTCATCGTGCAGCCCCACGAGCTTGGCGTCCCGCACCCGCCAGCGCCCGTTCAGCTGCTCCACGATCAGGTTCGAATCGAGCACCAGGTCCACTTCCTCTGCACCCAGCCGCCGCGCGAGCCGCAGGGCGAGGACCACGCCGGCGTACTCGGCCACGTTGTTGGTGCGGGTTCCCAGCGGCCGCGCGATCGCCGCCAGCGGTCGCGCGGCCGGGTCGAGTGGATCCGGCCCCGAGGCGTCGACCAGGATCGCGCCGCACGCCGCCGGCCCCGGGTTGCCCCGCGCGGCGCCGTCGGTCCGGATCACGAGGCGGAGTCCGGGCGGCAGGATTCCGCCGGGGCCCGCGGCCCCCGGCGGGCGGGTGGGCGGGCGGCGCGGCATGCTCAGGCCGTGCGCTCCACGATCGCCCCGGACACCTCCAGGATCGCCCGGGTGATGTTGATCCCGCGCGGGCACGCGTCCACGCAGTTGAAGATCGTCCGGCAACGCCAGACGCCGTCCCTGTCCGACAGGATCTCGAGCCGCTCCTCGGCTCCCTCGTCGCGGGAGTCGAAGATGAAGCGGTGGGCGTTGACGATGGCCGCCGGGCCCACGTACCCCGGTCGCGCCCAGAACGACGGGCACGATGACGTACACGCCCCGCAGAGGATGCACTTCGTGGTGTCGTCGAAGACGGACCGCTGCTTCGGCGACTGGCGGCGCTCCCTGTCCGGCGCCGGGTCGTCGTTGACCAGGAACGGGCGGACCGACCGGTACTTGGCGAAGAACCCCTCCATGTCGACGACGAGGTCCTTCACGACTGGCAACCCCGGGAGCGGCGAGACCGAGATCTTCTTCCCGAGCTGGTCGACACGGATCTTGCACGCCAGGCGGTTGCGACCGTTGATCAGCATCGCGTCCGAGCCGCAGATGCCGTGGCCGCACGAGCGGCGGAAGGTGAGCGAGGCGTCCTGCTCCCATTTGACCGTGTGCAGGAGGTCGAGCACCCGGGCCATGGGGTCGACATCGAGCCGGTACTCCTCCCAGCGCGGAGCCGTGTCGCGCTCGGGGTCAAAGCGCTGGATGCGAAGCTGGACCTGCATGCGATGCGCTCCCGCTCTAGTAGACGCGCGGCTTCGGCGTGAAGCGCGTGATGGAGACCGGCTTGTAGCGCAGCGTCGGCCCGCCGTCGGCACGGTAGGCCAGCGAGTGCTTGAGCCAGTCAGGGTCGTCGCGCTCGGGAAAGTCCTCCCGGTAATGGGCGCCGCGGCTCTCTTGCCGCGCCAGCGCCGCCGCCACGGTCGTCTCCGCGCAGTCGAGCAGGTAGCCCACCTCGCGGGCCTCGAGCAGGTCCTGGTTGAAGTGGGCGCCGCCGTCCTGGACCCGCACGCCGCGGTAGCGATCCTTGAGGTCCGTGACAGCCCCCTGCGCTCGCCGCAGGGTCTCGTCGGTTCGGAAGACGCCCACGTCGTCCATCATCACGTCGGCGAGCTCCCGCCGGATCCGCGCCGGAGGCTCCCCCTCGTGCCGCGCCCCGAGCGTCTCGAGTTCCGCGCGCACCGGTTCCGCCGGATCGCCGGGCAGATCGGGCAGATCGGATTCGTGCGCGAACCGCGTCATGTCGCGGCCTGCCCGGCGGCCGAACACGAGGATGTCGAGGAGCGAGTTGGTGCCCAGGCGGTTGCCGCCGTGCACGCTGACGCAGGCGCACTCCCCCGCCGCGTAGAGCCCCGGCAGCACGGTGTTGCGTTCGTCCACCACGACGCGTGCGGTGACATCGGTCGGAACGCCGCCCATCGCGTAATGGGCCGTGGGCTGGACCCCCACCGGTTGCGTGTAGGGTTCGACCCCCTGGTACACCCGGGCGAAGTCCGTGATGTCGGGCAGCTTCTCGTCGATCACCGCGCGGCCCAGGTGATGGACGTCGAGCCACAGGTAGTCCTTGCCGTCGATGCCGCGGCCCTCGCGGATCTCCCGGGTCATCGCGCGGCTCACGATGTCCCGGGGGGCGAGGTCCATCATCGTCGGTGCGTACCGTTCCATGAAGCGCTCGCCCTTGCCATTGAGGAGGATCCCACCCTCGCCGCGCGCCGCCTCGGAGAGCAGCACGCCGAGCCCCGCGAGGCCGGTCGGATGGAACTGGTAGAACTCCATGTCCTCGAGCGGCACGCCGCGCCGGTACGCCAGCGCCGCGCCGTCGCCGGTGAGCGTGTGCGCATTCGAGGTGATGCGGAACGCGCGACCGTAGCCGCCCGTGGCCAGCAGGACCGCCTTCGAGCGGAAGACGTGGAGCGCGCCGTCGGCGAGACGGTAGCCCACCACGCCACGGCTCACCCCGTCCTCGATCAGCAGGTCGACGACGTGGTACTCGTCGAAGAAGCGCACGCCGTGCTTGATGCACTGCTGGTACAGCGTCTGCAGGATCATGTGGCCGGTCCGGTCGGCCGCGTAGCAGGCGCGCTTGACGGGCGCCTCTCCGAAGTTCCGCGTATGGCCGCCGAAGCGGCGCTGGTCGATGCGCCCGTCCTCGGTGCGGTTGAACGGCAGCCCGAGGTGCTCGAGCTCGATCACCGTCTCGATCGCCTCGCGGGCCAGGATCTCCGCCGCGTCCTGGTCCACGAGGTAGTCGCCACCCTTGACGGTGTCGAACATGTGCCACTCCCAGTGGTCCTCCTCCTGGTTGCCCAGGGCAGCGCAGATGCCGCCCTGCGCGGCACCCGTGTGGGAGCGGGTCGGATACAGCTTGGACAGGACCGCCGTGGGCACGCCCTCGCGGGCCAGCTCCAGGGCGGCGTACAGGCCGGCGCCGCCGGCGCCGACGATGACCGCGTCGAACTCGTGGATGACCGGGGCTTCCATCGTCAGGCTCCGGCCGGAAGCGTCAGGACGACGCCCGTCCCGGCCACGAACAGGACGATCGCGATCACGTACAGCGTCGACATCGACAGCAGCCGCGCGCGCGCGCCGTGCACGTAGTCCGTGAGCACCGTGCGCACGCCCATGAAGCTGTGGAAGAGCACCACCATCAGCAGGGTCCAGTCGAAGACCCGCCAGGCGAGACTGCCCCAGCGCGCCGCGATCCACGACGCGTTCTCCTGCGACGGGTCGAAGAGGAAGTGCATGATGCTGAAGTGGGCGAGCGCCAGCACGAACAGCATCACGCCCGTGATCCGCATGAAGTACCAGACGAAGAGCTCGAAGCCGCTCCCCTGGGGGCGGCTGCGGCCCGCGGTCCGGTGGTCGATCATCACCATCGCGCCGCCCTCCTATGCCCCGATGCCGAGGGCCGGGCCGATGACCGGCCGCATGATGATGAAGGCCCCCGGAATGCCCACCACCACGAAGATCACCCAGCTCGCGTACCAGAGCGCGCGGTGGTAGACGGTCATCACCGGCCACAGGTCGATGATCAGGATGCGCAGCCCGTTCAGGGCGTGGTACAGGAGCGCAGCGCCCAGCAGCACCTCCATGACACGGCCCGGGGCGCTCGCGTACACCTGAAGGATCGTGTTGTAGGCCTTCGGGTCCCCGCCGACCAGGTAGATGTCGACGACGTGGAGGACGACGAAGAGCCAGATGGCGACCCCGCTGATGCGGTGGAACGCCCAGGCGAGCATCCCCTCTCGAGCCCGGTACCGGAGCAGC
>JAJYJR010000326.1 GCA_021789355.1 Chloroflexota bacterium
CCGCAGTCCGGCTCGCGTCAGGCACTTGCCCCGAGGGCTCAGGTCGTCCGGTCGCCGGCGCCCGATCCCTCCTCCTCGCCGGTGTACGATCGCCGGCGTGATGCCCAGTCCCTCCTTCTCGTGGTCCTCCCGCTCCCCGGTTTCGGGCCGCGCGACAGGGCCCGAGGTGGACCCCACGTGGACCCCACGCGGGGGTCCACGGACGGCCGCTGGTGGCCGTTTCTGGCCACTACAGGACGGGCTCTGAGCACGAACCACGCGTGCCGAAGTGGCGGAACAGGCAGACGCGACGGTCTCAAAAACCGTTGAGGGCAACCTCGTCCGGGTTCAACTCCCGGCTTCGGCACCAACATTTCACGCATGAATTGTACCGTTGACGCCGCCGGGCAGGCCGACCGGCGGGCGATCATGGTAGCAACGCGGTAGCAAGTGGCGTACAATCGCGCACAGAAGACGGCCCCCGGGGCTTGATCCGGAGGCCGTCAGGGTCGCGATCCTGCTACGGAGGAACGCCACCGTTGGCAACGTCTAGCGCCCGCCGCGAGCGCCGCCGCTCCCCCGGCGAGGGTTCCGTCTACAAGGTCGACGGGCGCTGGCGCGCGGCGCTGAGCTGGACGGAGGCCGACGGCACGCGCCGGCGGCGCGTCGTCTCGGGGCGGACGCAGGCTGAGGCGCGCGACCGGCTCGACACACTGCGCCGCGAGCTCGCCCTTGGTGCCCCGATGCCCGCCAAGGGCCGCGCGCTCACCGTCGGCGAGTACATCTCCGAGTGGATCGCGCGCAACCGCGCCCGGGTGCGCCCCGCCACGTGGCTCGTCCGCGAGCAGCACGTGCGCTTGTGGCTGGTCCCCGCGCTGGGCCGGATCGCGCTCGCACGGCTCTCTCCCGCTGACGTCGAGCGCGCCCTCGCCGCGTTCCTGCAGGACGGCCGGCCGCACCCCGAGGCCGGCCCGGAGGGCCGCGGCCGGCGGCGCAGCGTCTCGCCGCTCACCGTGCGGCACGTCCGGGCCACGTTGCGCATGGCCCTATCCGACGCGGAGCGCGACGGCCTCGTCTCGCGCAACGCCGCAGGCCGCGCGCGCCCCCCGCGGGTGCCCTACGCGCCAATCGCCTACCTGACGGCGATGCAGGTGCGGCAGCTGCTCGACGCCACCCGCGACGCCGAGCACGGCCCGCTGTACGCGCTGCTCGTGGGCTCCGGCCTGCGCCTTGGCGAGGCGCTCGGGCTAGCGTGGGGAGACGTCGATCAAGAGGCTGGCGCGCTCCGGGTCCGGCGGAGCATGGCCCTACAGGCCGATGGGAGCTATGCGGTGGGGGCGCCGAAGACGGCCAAGTCCCGGCGCACGATCCCGGTCACCGCTGTCGCCCGAGAGGCGCTGCGCCTCCAGCGAGTCCGGCAGGCTGCGCAGCGGCTGGCTGCGGGCACGGCGTGGCAGGATCGCGAGGGGCTCGTCTTCACCGACGCCGTCGGGCACGGGCTGAGGCCGCGGGATATCTCGTACGCCTTCGCGCGCGACGTACGAGCGGCCGGGCTGCCTAAGGTCCGCCTGCACTGGCTCAGGCACACGTACGCCACGCTGGCACTCGGGCAAGGAGTCGGGCTCGCTACGGTCGCGGAGCTGCTTGGTCACAGCGGCGTCAGCATCACTGCGCTTCACTACGCGGCGGTCGTGCCGGAGCTGAAGCGCGACGCCGCGGCCGCCATCGACCGGGCACTGGCCGGTGCCGGTTGACGGACGCCGACATGAGGCAATCCGATCCCGCGCCGCTCGCTCCCGACGAGCAGATCTCGGACACGTTCCCTCTTTCTCGCTGGGCGAAACTGGCGGAGCTTCTTCGCTGGGCGGAACTGGCGGAGTTCCTTGCCGGTCTCGACGCGGCGTACGGGCGGGCGGCCGACCTCGCGCAACAGAGCGGCACACGACTACCTGACGACGCCGCAGGAAGCGGATGGGGCGGCTTTCCCCTGCCGAAGGGCATCCGATGGGACACCTACTCGGTGGAACTCATCGAGAGAAGGGCACACCCGGAGGACTCGGCGTTCGGCGGCTCATGGAGTTTCGAAGGTGGCGAACCCGACGACCAGATCATGGAGGACAACCCGGACGGTTCCCTGCGGAAGTTGTCGCCGTCGGGCCGGGTCGCGTGGCAACACGTCCGCACCGTCATCCGCCACCCGGACGCCATTGCTGTTCTGCAGTGGGAATGGGTACGGGGAACTCCGATCGGCCGCATCTCCATCGTGGGTCTCGAAACGGACCCCGACCCCGATCTCTCGTGTCGGCTGCTCACGAAGGCCATCCCCCTCCTGCGCGACTACGAGTGGCAGGGCCAGCGCAAGAGTGGCCGCCCGCCCCTGACCGATGACGCCGTGCGCCGCGACCTCGAGGATGCGCTGGGACGCTGCAGGAAGCGGGGCGTCGAACGTCCGTCCCTTTCCCAACTTGCGGACGCGCACGACAACCCCGGGTCCGACACAGGCGCGCTCTCGGAGCGCGCACTTCGGGACCGCATGCGAGATCACCCGCAACCATTCCGCGAATTGACGCCGTGGATCCGAACCCGTCCGAGGCAGTAGCCGGACGCTCCAATTCGCCACCTGTTTTCCGCAAGATGCGTCGGCAACGATTACCGACATGCGCAAGGTCCCGGTGCCTATCCCCGACGACACGTTCTCTCGCCTGAGTGACCTCGCACGCGCGGAGCGCCGCACGGCCGCCGCACAGGCGCTCTTCCTGATCGAACGCGGGCTCCGCAGCCGACGGACGAGCCCCATCCAGATTGAGACGCCGTCGGCGACCACCGATGGCTTGCGGGATGGCGGTGCCGGACGGGTCCACTCATGATGGCCGGTCGGCTCGATGCGGCCTTGGCCGAACTCGCGGCTGCGCTCCGCGAGGAGATCGCCCGAGCGGCCACACCAGTACCCGCCGCTCCCGACCCGCTCGTCAGCATCGCGGACGCCACCGCCATCATCGGAGTGAGCCGAACAACCATTGCAGCAGCGCTGGCCGATGGCACTCTTCGGTCGGTGAAGGTCGGTCGGAGGCGCCTTATCCCCGCGGCCGCCCTCAACGACTTCATCAGTCAGTCGGCAGATGGGCACGGCCCCGCGGCCGCGGCAGGCCGGAGTGGGCGGCGATGAGCGGCGATAGGGCGGCAGGCGCACGCCTCGGTGCCCACGTCAACCTCCCGATCGACATTGACGAGGCCGAGCGTTGGACGGCCCTTGGTGACGACGGCATCGCCTTCTTCGTACGTACCCTCGCGTTCTCGGCCCGGAACTTGACGAACGGCGTCATCTCCCAGCGCGCGTTCAAGATCCTCACCGTCCACCTGAAGCCGCGACATGCTGCTCAGGTTGTCGAGCGGCTGGTGCAGGGCGGCTTCTGGGAGCTGACACCCAATGGCTGGCGAGTCGTCGACTGGGAGCAGTACGCCCTGACGGCGGCCGAGGTGGAGGCCCGGCGCGCCACGAACGCGGCGAACGCCGTCGCCGGAGGCGTCGCACGAGCAACGACTGCCCCCCGTGATGCTCGCGGCCGAATGATCGCGGCGGTCCAGCCGGAAGCCCAGCCGGGTCGGCTGGACGGCCACCAGCCGGAAGTCCAGCAGGAGTCCAGCCCCAATACCGTTGCCCTTACCGATGCCGATGCCGTGGGGTTGTGGGAGACAGCGTCTCCCGCAGAGCTGAAGTCGTCTCTCATTACCTCCGGTGTCGCCACCCACCACGTCGTGCCGCCAGCGACAGGCCCCCTTGGTGAGTTGCCGATCGATGGCGACGACGATGACGGCATCAGTTCGGCGGGGGCCGCTGGCCACCCGCCACCCCCGGTATCCACATCGGTATCGCACCATGACGACCACGAACGAGTGCGGGGCATCCGGGTCGGACGGCGCGGGAAGCGGTACGACCCCAGCTGGTCCCCCGCGTCCGAGCCGTACCACGCAGCGTGGCGGCTGCCGGAGAAGGCGGCGTTTCGCGCGGCGTGGATGGCCCGGGGATTCCAGCGCCCGCCTACGGAGCGCCAGTGGGCGCTGCTCGACGGGCTCAACCGGGCGGTACCCGACGTGCTGGCGGGTCTCGTGGCGGAGGCGCCGCCGGGCGTGCAGTCGAACGAGGTGGTCAGGCACATCTTGCGTCGGATCAACGCGGACCCCGCGCTGCGGGTGCACATGGCCGGTGCGCGGCATGACGCGCCGGACAGGCCGGGCACAGGCCACGACCCGGGACCGCGTCACGGCGCGCCAGCGCGGGAACCAGCGCCCGTGCGGGAGG
Source organism: Chloroflexota bacterium (assembly GCA_021789355.1). Next base: position 4,280 of record JAJYJR010000326.1, read on the forward strand.
CTGCCCCGTGGGTCGCAGCCAATTGGAACGACGAATTGGGCGGCGAGTTTCCGGGTGATGAGCCTGACGATGGGCTCGACGGCGCGTTCACCGAAGTCGGAGACCGGAGCAACAGCGGCGCCTTCCAGTCGGGGACCGTCGCCACCACGAGGGTCGCGTGCCGCGACTTCCGGGCGCATCAGCTCGCACACCGGTGGTCAGAAGAAACTCAGCAGTTCGTGTGCGACAAGTGCACCCCCGCAGGACGGCCATCATGAGCGTGACCCCGCCCGGCGAGGAGGCGCTCGCGATGTACCGCCGGTCCGGTCGGCGGCACGCTGAGCGCGCCCGTTCGCAGGACCATGGCGACCACGCGCATCAGGCCGCGTTCGACCTGCTCCGCCGAGCGTTCCGGGCCGAGTGGGACGCTGTGGCGGCCGAACACGCCGTCGAGTGCGTCGGCCATCCGGAACCGCTCCGTTCCGGACGCGGCGGGGGGGCTGGCCGTGGCTGACAAGCGCGCGGCCGCACAGCGCGGGGGCCGGGCCCCACGGAAGATCCGCGTCCATGCCGGGGCGGTGAAGGTTCAGTCCTCCGGCCGCCGCAGCGCCCAATCCGCACGAATGGCGCTTCGTGGCAGGTAACGGCAGGCGAAACGCCGATCCGCTGCTGCTGGCGGCACTTCTCGGCGGTGCCACGCTTGCCGACGCGGCGAAGCGCGCGGGGATGGGAGAGCAGACGGCACGGCGGCGCCTTCGCGACCCTGAGTTCCGGGCCCAGTTGGACGCCGCCGGGGATGAAGTCGTGGAGGCGGCAGTCCGTGGACTCACGGATGCTACGGGCGAGGCGGTGGCGGGGCTGCGCGATCTGATGCGCGGCGGTCCCCCGTCGGTCCGGCTCGGCGCCGTCCGCGCGGTCCTCGAGCTCGGCCCCAAGTGGCGCGTCGAGTACGACGTCGAAACCCGTCTGCGGGCGCTGGAGCGTGCCTTGGCCGCACGGCAGAGTAGTTGACGTGACCCGGCTGCAGGCTCGGCTCTTCCGAGCGGAACAGATGGCCCGCCGCCTGTCCCAAGATGACTGCGGATCGAAGGCCACGCCGTTCGACCCGGTCGCCGAGTTCACGCACTGGTGTGCGTGCACGGCGTCGAAGTGCTCGCGTCTGCGAACGCTGTCGCCCGACGAACGCGATGCCATCTCATCGCTGGTCGTGATCGAGCTCACGCGGCGTGGTGAGCTGAACGACAACTCCGATGCTGGTTGACCGCCCCACGCCCGCTCGGTTCTGAGCACGCCTGCGGCCGTGTCAGCCACCCCTGACGGTCACGGTTAGCACGGGACAGGGCCCCTCGGTCTCCTCCATGGTCGCGGTGTGCAGGCAGTAACCGCTCGACAGGTGGCCGTCCCCACCTGCTCGGCACGATATGTTGCGGTGCCGCCACCGTCCCTCACGCCGACCAGCCGGAGCACCCCCACGTTCGAACTGGCGGGCAAGGCAGGCAGGACTGACGACGGCTGAGAGGCCACAGGCTCCTCGGTTCTTACATGCACGTCCACCTGCTGGCCACTCCGCAGGGTGACGCTGGCAGGGGGATCGAGCAGCAGGCCCGCGCAGTCCCCGAACGCGCGCACCAGCCCGTCCACCAGGTAGAAGCCGGGCGTCACGCAGAACGACAGGCCGGTCGGCCACCACTGTGTCGGCGCAGCAGTCGCGCTCGGGCCCGGCGATGCAGTCCATCGAGCGCAGGCGTCGGGGGCCGTCGTCGGGCCCGCCGAGCCGAACTGCCCGAGCGCCACGGTGTCGCCCCGCAGCAGGAGCGTGAAGTTGTCCCCGCCGCTGACGTCGAAGTGGTGCAGGAGCCCGCCATCTTCCCGCCGCACGTCGAGCGACCATGGGAGCGGTGGCACGCCATGCGCGCCCGCCTGCAGCTGGGTGTACCCCGAGCAGGGCACACGCGCGACCACCGTGCCGTCGATCAGGATGACGATGGGCGGCCCGTCCACGTCGGCGACGTACAGGCTCCAGCCGGAGGGCGCGGGGATGATGGGCGCCTGCGTCGCGAGCGGCGACGGGGCGGGTGCGGTACAGGCCACGACAAGCGTAGCCCCGCCGAGGACGAGCCCCACTCGGAGCACCACGCGAGGGAACCGAGCCGCGATCCCCACGCCTGACTCCATCACCTGCTCCCCGGCATCACTGGCTCAGCGGATGCCGGTGTCGTACTGGAGATCGACGCGCCTCGTCTGGTAGGAGTCGATGGTCACCGTCACGGGAGCCGGGGCGCGCAGCAGACCCCGTACCGGCAGCGCCGTGACGGTGACGGTCCCGTAGCCGTGGAGCGTGATGGCGTAGGTGCCATCGGGGCCGCTCGTGGCACGCCCCCACTCACCCTGATCAGGCGTGGACACGGTGATCACCGCGCCCGAGACGGGTCGTGGCGCGCACGCCGCAGGCGCGGGGCTCGACTCGACGGGGCAGACGGGCCCAGCGGTCA
>JAJYJR010000327.1 GCA_021789355.1 Chloroflexota bacterium
GAGCGTGACGAACAGGTCGGCGTGCGGCGATCGTCGGCCGCGGCGCACGAAGTCCTCGAACTCCGGCGAGCGGCGCGAGATGTGGTTCACCATCAGGTCGAGCATGACGTCGTGCCGCTCGGCGAGGTGCCGGATGTCGGCCCAGCTGCCGAAGCGCGGGTCGATCTCGAGGTAGGTCGTCGGAGCGAATCCGCGGTCCCCGGACGAGGGGAACGGCGGCAGGATGTGGATCCCGGTGAACAGCCCGTCGAGCGGTCCGCGGAGCAGCGCCTCGATCGCGGCGAGATCGCCCCCGAGCGAGTCGGGATACGTCAGGAGCTGCGGGCCGGATCGCACGCCACCACCTCGCTGATCGCCCGGGACGCCGCCCGCGCGCTACCCACGGAGTATCGACCGGAGGGCGAGCGTCAGGCGCCTCGCCCGCGCGTCCCCGTATCCCCCCATCTGGTTGCTCAGGTACGCGAACCCGACGCCGTACTCGTCGTCGGCGAAGCCCAGTTGTCCGCCGGCACCGGCGTGCCCGAAGCTGCGTGGCCCGAGCATGGGCTGCGATGGCGGCGAGGCGAGCTGGAACCCGGTGCCCCATCGGGCGCCGTCGTCCGGAATCCCCGAGAGTTGCGGTCCGGTCGACTGTACGACCGTGGCGTCGTCGATGGACGCGGGACCGAGAAGCCGTGGCCCGTCCATCTCGGCCACGCAATGCGCGTACAGCGCGGCAAGCGACCGGGCCGTGCTGATGCCGTTGGCTGCCGGGATCTCGGCCCCCTGGATCCGCCGGTCGTTGAAGGTGACGAAGTCGCCGACGCTCGGGAACGCGAACGCGCCGCCCATCGTCAGGCTGCGCTCCACGACCGGCTGCTCGGCCGAGATCCTCGCGCTGGCCCGTGCCGCATCGGAATCCTCGTCGGGGAGCGGTGGTTCCATCCAGGCCACGGAGGCGCGGAGCGCCTCGGGGAGCCCGATCCAGGTGCGGAGACCGAGGGGATCGCCCAGCCGCTGGCGGAAGTACGCCCCGGGGGTGAGGCCGGTGACCCTCCGGATCACCTCGCCGATCAGCCAGCCGTATGTCATGGCGTGGTAGAGGTGCCCCGAGCCCGGGGCCCACCACGGCGACTGTGCCTCGATGGCCAGGATCACCGGGTGCCAGGCCAGCACCTCGTCGAGCGTCAGGTCCCGGTCGAGCGCCGGCAACCCCGCGCGGTGGCTCAGGATCTGTCGTGAGGTGATCGCACCCTTCCCGTTCGCCTCGAACTCCGGCCAGTACGTAGCGACCGGGGCATCGAGGTCGAGCCGACCATCCTGCACGAGCAGGTACGCGCAGAGGGCGAGGATGCCTTTCGAGCAGGAGAAGATGACGGCCGCCGTGTCGGCATCCCACGGCAGTCCCGACCGCGCGTCGGCGATGCCAGCCCAGAGGTCGACGACCTTCCGCCCCTCGACGTAGACGGTGCAGGCGGAGCCGAGATCGGCGCGCGAGCGGAAGTTCTCGAGGAAGACATCGGCCATGGGCCCGTAGCCGGACTCCACGTCTCCGTGCAGGGTCACGGCCGCCGCGTCGGAGCGTCGCGCGGTCACGCCGGCCGCCGCCCGGGTCGTGGGCCGCTCATCCCTTCAGCGACCCCTGCAGGAGGGCGGCCACGAACTGGCGCTGGAAGACGAGGAAGACGAGGAGCGAGGGCATGAGGATGAGGAGTGCCCCCGCGCTCAGGAGCGGGATGTCCGTCGCGTAGTGCCCCTGGAACGCGCCGAGCGCGCCGGCCATGGTCCGCTGGGTCGGATCCTGGACCAGCACCAGCGCGAGCAGGAACTGGTTCCACGTCCAGACCGAGAGCAGGATGGTCAGCGAGGAGATCGCGGGCCGGGCGAGCGGGACATGGATGCGCCAGAAGAGGTCGAGGATGCCGGCGCCGTCGACCCGCGCGGCCTCGGACAGCTCCGAGGGCATGTTCACGAAGTGCGCGCGCATCCAGTAGACCGAGAACGGCATGTACAGCCCGATCAGGGGGAGGACGATCGCCAGTCGCGAGTTGAGCAGCCCGAAGCTCCGGACCAGGTAGTAGAGGGGCGTGATGATCCCCTCGAGCGGCAGCGTGAGGCCGAGCAGGAAGACGATGAAGAGCAGCCGAGCACCGGGAATGCGCAGGTGCCCGATGGCGAACCCGGCCATCGTGGCGATGACGACCGAGACCGGCACCACGCCCAGCACGATCAGCGTGCTCGAGACCAGCAACGCGGGCATGTTCGCCACCTGGAACGCCCGCGCGAAGTTGCCCCACTGCGGGTTGGCCGGCCAGTCGATGCCCAGCGGCGTAGACCCTGACGGGTGGAGCGCGGTCGTGAACAGGCTGGCGAACGGCAGCAGCGTGATGACCATCAGCAGGATCAGGACGACGCTGCCGGTCAGCACCTCCCGGCGCTGCATGATCACAGCGGCTCTCCTCCGGTCATGCGCTGGATCGGCAGGACCACGAGCAGCACGAGGATGACGAGGACCACGGCGAGCGCCGAGGCAAGGCCCACCTGCTGCCCGACGAAGGCGAGCTGGTAGATCTCAAGGCCGGGGACCATGGTGGCAAGCCCGGGACCGCCCCCAGTGGAGATGTACACGATGTCGAAACTGGCGAGGGCGGCGATGGCGGTGACCGTGATGCAGACGGCGATCTCGTTGCGCAGGCTGGGCACGGTGATCGCCCAGAACTCCTGGATGGCACCTGCACCATCGATGCGCGCCGACTCGTAGAGCGCCGGGTCGATCTTGCTCATGCCGGTCAGGAGCAGGACCGTGCAGAGCCCGAGCAGCACCCAGACGCCGATGAGCCCGACCGCGGGCAGCGCGGTGCCGAAGTCGCCCAGCCAGGCGCGGGTGATGCCCCCCAGGCCGATCGCCGAGAGGAACTCGTTCACCACGCCCGGAAGGGCGAGCACCCAGCTCCAGGCGATCCCGGCCGCGACGAGCGGGATGACCTGGGGCAGGAAGAGCACGGTGCGAGCGGCCGTGCCGATGGGCCCGGTGACGATGCGGCGGATGAGCGACGCGACGACGAGCCCGAGGCCGACCGAGATCACGCAGAAGAACAGGATGAGCTGGAAGGCGTTCGCGAGGATCTGCAGCAGGTCAGGATTGGTGAGGACCGTCCAGTAGTTCGAGAGGCCGACCCACCGGGAGGCGCCGATGCCGTCCCAGCGATACAGGGAGTACTGGACCGTCAGGACGAGCGGCTGCAGCACGAAGACCACGTACACGATGAGCGCGGGGGCCACCATCAGCCACCCGGCCCAGTTGGCCCTGCGGAGCCCCCGCAAACGGGAGGCCCGCAGGGCCGTCACGGGGCGTCCGGTCACGCGGCTCGGCGCTTCGACGACCGACGCGTCAGCAGTGGGACCGGTCTGAGACATGGATCAGGACCCAAGTTCCTGCAGGTACTGGGTCTGGACGTACTTGAGCATCCCGGCCGGGGTCTCCTGACCGCCGACCATCTTCTGGAGCTCAGGCGTCCACCCCTGCGCGAAGATGGAACCGGTGGCGTTGGCGATGAAGCCCATCGTCCCGTTGTCCTTGAATACGTTCTGGGCGGCAGACAGCGTGTCGTTGATGATCGAGCCTGAGGCTGCCGGCGGCACCGACAGATCCGGGGGTCCGCCCGGGTACGAGCCGCCGACGCTCACGTCGATCTGGCGCGCGGTCGGGTTCGTGGCGACCCAGTTGAAGAAGAACGCCGCGCAGTCCGCGTGGGGGGCCTTGGCGGCGATGCCATACGTCAGCGGCGACGACATGGCTGCGTATGTACCACCCGCGGTCGCCGGCGGGAAGAGGAAGAACCCCACGTTGCCCGACATGAACTTGTCGTAGTTGGCGTCTTCCCAGTCACCGTTGAAGGTGAACACGCCCTCGCCCTTCTCGAACCGGCCGTTCGAGTCGGTGTACTGGATCGCGTTCGTGTCCTTGGGGAAGTACCCCGCCTGGATCCACTTCTGGAGGTGCTGGGCCGCCTGCAGGTTGGCCGGAGTGTTGATCGTGGTGCCCTTCTTCTGGAAGATCCAGTCGTTGATGGCACTGGCCGGGCCGTAGTCGGCCATCAGATCCTGCAGCGGGAAGGCCAGGCCGCCGCCGCTGGCCGATGCGTTCCACTGCATGATGGGCTGCAGGCCGGCGGCCTTCGCCTTGGCCAGCAGCGCATCGAACTCGGCAAGGGTCTGGGGCGGCTGGGTCATCCCGATCTGAGCGGCTTCCTTCTTGTTGTAGAAGACGCCGGTCATGCTGTAGTTGAGACCCATCGCGTAGAGCGAGCCCGAACCGACCCCGGTCGGGCCGACGCGGTTCTGCGCGAGCTCGGAGGACGGCCAGTTGTCCCAGCCGAACGTGGTCGCGTAGCCGTCAAGGTTCTTGAGCAGCCCGTCCTTGACGAGCGTGACCATCGTCGGAAGCCGGATCAGGTCCGGCGGATTGTCGCCTGCCAGGAGCCTCGGCGTCTCGTTGATCAGGTTCGTGAACTGGTCCTGGCTGATCTTCCAGGTGACGTTCGGGAACTCCTTCGTGAACTCCTGGGAGAGCGAGAACGGGAGTTGGAACCCGGTCTCGAACCAGGCGTTGAGCGTGACCGGCTGCGTTCCGCAGAACTGCGCCTCGCTGCTGGCCGAGGCGCTGGCCGCGGCACTGGCCGCCGCCTGGCTTGCCGCAGCGGCACTCGCGCTGGCTGCTGGCGCCGCTGATGCTGCGGGGGCCGGCGTCGCGGGCGCCGGGGTCGTGCCCGGGGCTGCGCAGGCGACGGCCACGAGCGCGCCGGCCACGATTGCCGGAACGGTTCCACGACGGCGCCGTGCTGTCCGTCTCAGGTGCGTGGACGCGAACGACAACATCCAGGATCCTCCTCGCTGCGCGCACTGACCAATCAAGGTCCACGACGTCACGCCAGACCCGGCCCTCCCTTCGGTGCTGCCGTGGTGCTCCGGACGACGACGCTGGGATCGAGACTCACCAGCGGTGGCACTGCGGAGCGTTCGTCGATCTCCTTCAGCAGGAGCTCGGCCCCCTGGCGTCCGGACTCGAACAACTGCTGGCGCACCGTCGTGAGCCCGACGTAGTCGGCCGCCTCGATGTCGTCATAGCCGACGACCGACAGGTCGTCCGGGATGCGAAGCCCGCTCTCGCGGGCAGCCGCCATCACCCCCAGGGCCTGCGTGTCGCTGGCGGCGAAGATGGCCGTGGGACGGTCCGGCGACTCGAGCAGCCGCATGGCGAGCTCGCGTGCCTCGTACCGGCCATGGGCGCCCAGTGCGACGAGATCCCGACAGGCAGCGATGCCCGCAGTGGCCAGGGCCCGCTCGTAGCCGGCGAACCGATCGCGCCCGGACGTGAACCCGAACGGGTTCTCGAATGCATCGCCGACGAACCCGATGCGCCGATGGCCGAGCTCCAGCAGGTGCCGCGTGGCGAGCTCGCCGCCGGCGACGTCGTCGCCCACCACGCTTGGCAACCGCTCCAGCCCAGGCGCATGGGCGTCGATGACGACGACGGGGATCGAGGCCGTCGCCAGGGCGGCCACTTCATCGGGGTTCGGGGGCAGTGAGACGACCAGGAGGCCGTCGGTCCGCTGGGCCACCGGGAGCGTCCGCAGGTACTGGTCGCGCTTCTCGACGGTCTCGACGTTGTAGATGACGAGGTCGAACTCGCTGTCGCTGAGGACGGCGTCCACGCCACGGAGCCGCTCGGCGGCCTGGGGCCGGGTCAGGAAGGTGATCACCACGCTGATGGTCAGCGTTCGCCCGAGGCTGAGACGCCGGGCAGCATGGCTCGGCGTGAACTTGAGTTCCTCCATGGCCCGGAGGACCCGACGTCGGGTCTCGTCGTGGACGAGCTCGTGCCGGTTCAGGACTCGGGAGGCGGTTGCCACGCTGACACCCGCGTGGCGCGCCACATCGCGAAGGGTCACCGTCTTCTGGACCGTGGCTCGATCCTCCGATGGAACCGGTTACATGTAACCGGTACCAGAGAAAGTACTACGCGTGTCAACAGGTCCCGCGGCGCTCCCTCATGCAGGAACTGCCTTGCGGGGAGCGATTCGACGAGGACCGGGGACGGCCCAGCGTGCCTCACCGCTGGTCGATGCCGCCGGTACGGATGACGGCCGCGCCGGGCAGTGCGCGACGTTGACGGGATGACCACCGCAGCAAGCGACGACGGCGTGGCACGGCCTCATCGCAGCCCCGAGGGACGTCCCCGCGCCGTTGTCAGCGCAATGAGGCCGGCGAGCGGCCGCATGCTGAGCTGGGCGCGTCGGCGGGCGGGGCAAGACGGGCGCGAGACCACGCGGCAGCGATCGCGCTTCCTCGCATTCCTGCAGCCACCGCCGGTGCCGCGACGCGGCGCGCCCACTCGGGCCGCGCCCGCGGCCTGGCAAGTTGCGCAGGCCCCGCACGTCACCGCGCCCTACCGCCGTGCGCCAGCCACGTCCCGCCCTCGACGCACCGGGCCGCCGGTCCCGTTCGCGCCTCCGATCGCCCGTTTCAACCGGAAGACCGCCGTGGTCGCGGCGACGCTCGTCGTGGTCACGCCCTCCGCGCCGCCGACTCCGACGGGTGTCGACGAACGACTCACGGCAGCCCTCCGGGCCCTGGCGGCGGAGTGCGGTCGTCCCGCGGCGTCCGATCCCGACGTCGGATATGCTTGCAGCGATCCAGGACGGCGCCCCGGTCCGCGCCCGTCCGCCCTTGGTTCGATCTTCGATGCC
>JAJYJR010000328.1 GCA_021789355.1 Chloroflexota bacterium
CAGGTGGCGGCGGGCACACCCGTGATCCTGTACGTCTCGTCCGGGCCGTCGCCGGTGCCTGCCTCGCCGACGCCGCTGGTGACGCCGCTGCCGTCCGCGCCTCCCACACCGCCGCTGTTCTCGGCGCCTCCCACGCCGCCCCCGTTCACACCACCGCCGACCGTCGGGCCCCCGACTCCCGCCCCGTCCTGATCGGCGGGCCTCGGGGGCTGGCCGCGACGCCGGTCCGGATCGGCTGGTCCTGGACCTGGCCGCGACGCCGGCCCTGATCGGCGGGCCTCGGGGGCTGGCCGCGACGCCGGCCCTGATCGGCGAGCCTCGGGGGCTGGCCGCGACGCCGGCCCTGTTCGGCTGGTCCTGGGGCTGGCCGCGACGCCGGCCCTGTTCGGCTGGTCCTGGGGCTGGCCGCGACGCCGGCCCTGATCGGTTGCACCCGAGCCGAACCCTCGCACCCTGAAACCAGCTTCCGCCGGCGTGCCCGCGCCGATACACTGGCGGCGTGGCGACCTGGCGCTGTCCGTTCTGCGGTACCCCTCAGGCGGAGTCGGCCCGATGCTGGGTCTGCACCCGATCGTCGACTACCTGCGCCACCTGCCGCTGGTTCCGCCGATCCATCGCCGGCAAGCTCGGGTACTGCGCGCTCGACGTCCACCGGAGTCCGCTGCACGGCGACGAGCTTCGGCCGTGCTGGACGGCTCCCGCCGCCGTGAACGATGGGAGGGAGCTGCTCGAGTCGGAAGCCGCCGTCCGCCCCGACTGATTGTGCGCCCGGGCGAAGGCTTGAGCGCAGGCCGACGCACCCCAGTGGGACCAGGCCCGGGCGAAGGCTTTGGCGCAGGCCGAGGCACCCCAGTCAGCGCCCTGATCCGCCACATGCCCACCCGGGGAGCGGCGGACGGCGGCGATCTGCCGGATGCTCGCCCGGGGAACGGTCGGCGCACAGCTTCCGCACGCCCCTGCGCCCCAATCCGCCGGACGTCCACCCGGGGAACGGACGGCGGGCGGCGATCCGCCGCTCGTTCCCTCGGCGAGAGACTGGCAGGCCGGGACCCGGCAAGGCAAGCATGCGCGGGCACCTGCCGCACGAGCCGACCACCCTGACCTCGGCGCGACCGGTCGAAGCCGGGCGCGCGCTCCTCCGGTGAGAGACCGGCGGATTGCGCCCCGTGCGCGGCCCCGTGCCCGCGAGCGCGGCCCCGTGTCCGGCCCCGCCAGGCCGGCCAGCGTGCCCGTGTCCGCCTGCACCTGCCCCGTGCCCGCGAGCGTGACCCCGTTCCCGGCCCCGCCAGGCCGGCCAGCGTGCCCGGCCCCACATTCAGACGATCGCGAAACTCGCCGTCTTCGTGAGTTGCTTGCCGTCCGGCGTCGTCACCAGCACCGTCACGAGCGAGTTGCCGGTCACCACCCCGTCCTTCGGGATCATGGTGGTCCAGGTTGCCAGTCCGTTGGCCGTCGTCGCGTCGTACGTCACGGGGGTGAGCCCGGGCACCTGAAGCGTGAAGGCGACCTGCGCGCCGTTGAGCGGCGCCCCGTTCTGGTCGAGGACCGTCGCGACCATCGAGATGGATTTCGGCAGGCTGGTCAGGGCGAGCCGCGCGTTCGACAGGTGCAGGCTCACCGTCGTCTGGCCGCTGCCGCCGATCACCTTGATTGTCTTGGTCGTGGTGTTTCCGGCAGGGTCGGTGGCCGTGATCGCCAGGTTGTTCGTCCCGGGGCCGATCGTGACCACGATCGAGAAGAGCGCGTTCGTCGCGACCGCTGTGGTGCTCTGGCGCGTGTTGTCGTTCCGCACCACGACCGTCGAGCCGGTCTGGGTCCGGCCCGACACGGTGACGGTCCCGCCATTGACCACCGCCCCATCCGTGGGGGCCGAGAGGACCACGGCCGGCGGAACGTTGTCGAACACCACGCTGATCGGCGCGCTCTGGGCGCTCTCGCCCGAGGGGCCCACGATGGTTGCAGTGATCGCCGACCTGCCCAGCGGGATCGGCACCGCCGCGACGGTGAAGTTCGCCGTTGGACCGAGCTGCTGCTCCCGCGCCACCTGCCCGTTGACATAGATCCGCACGGAGTAGCCCTTGCCGACCGCCGATGCGGGCGCGAACCCCTGCACGTCCCACGCGGGCTGGTTCGTATACGCATTGGTGGGAGCGACGAGATGGGGTGTTCCCGGCAGGGCGACCGCGGTCGGGCTCGCGGTGGCCCCGGGGCCGGTGACTGCCCCGAACATGTCCCCGATGGTGTGGCCGAACCCGGTGACCGCGGAACCCAGCAGGCCGGATGCCACCAGCAGCACGGAGCCGCCGAGGGCGAGGACCGCGACGAGTAGCACCAGGCGGGCCGGCCATGGGAGCCCGCCGCCACCGCCCGGCGCGCGTCGGGTCGACGGCGGAGAAGGCGACCGATATCGCCCGGTCACAGGGGGGCGGCGCGTGATGTGCGGCTGGGAGCGTCGCGGCTGCGGTGCGAGCGGTCTCCCCCGGATCGGTCGGTCGGCCATTGCCGCGATTCTCCCACGCCCGGATCCGCAGGTCCTCCGCGCTGTCGAGCCCCCGACGCCGGTCCGGACGAGTCATGCCCCGTCGGTACTGGTGTACGCTACTGGCGGCCCGGCAGGGATCCGGCCCGAACCCAGCCAGGAGCGGAATTGGAACGTCCGGCGCGCAGGCCCGCACCTCCACTCGTGCACCGAGCGGACGCGCCTGCGCCGACCGGGGCCTCGCTCGCATCGTCCGGCCCACGACCGAGGGCGCACGTTCCGATGCTTCCGGGCGCGAGCGGCGTGGTCCCGGGGCGCCCGCCGCTGGGTGCCGTGCGCAGGCCCCTCGTGGTCGCGAACCTGCGGCGCAACGTCTGCCCGCACTTCTACCTGACCGGGAGCCGCGGCGCGCTCCCGGTGCACGCTCCGCACCTCATGAAGGCGCTCTCGCGGCAGGAGACGACCGTGTCGCGCTGCCAGCTGCGCGGCGGCGTGCACCTGGAGCAGGGCTACGTCGCCGACGTCTGCCTGGCGGCGCGGTTCAACCAGTGCGTGTTCTACGAGGACGAGCTCTCGCGGCGGGATTGATCTGGCCCGTGACATACGATCGACTCCGCCCCCTGACCTGCGCCGTGCCCGATCTGCCCGGTGGGGCCGACCCGCCTGCGCCGCGTTCCGCACCCGATGCGCCCGTCGCCACGCGCGCGTGGCACGCCTCCCACGGCCCTGATGTGCCCGACACGCCCGCGTTGGACCCGCCCGATGCGCCGAACGCTCCCGGCCCCCTTCCCGCGCCTCACCCCCCCGCACCTGGCCCGTTCACCTACGCGGACGCGGTGGCGGCCCTGTCGGCCCGGGGACGCTTCGGGATCCATCTCGGCCTCGGCCGCACGCGCGCCCTTCTGCGTGCGCTCGGGGATCCCCAGGCCGGCATCCGGGGAGCCCTGATCGCGGGCACGAACGGCAAGGGCAGCGTCCAGGCGCTGGTGGCGGCGATGCTTCGCGCGGCGGGGTACCGGGTCGGCCAGGCCCCGAAGCCGCACCTGGTGGAGTACCGGGAGCGGATCGTGGTTGACGGCAGCCCGATCGAGCCGGACGACATGGCGGCACTCATCGCCCGCGCTCTGGCGATCGCGGACCGGTTGCCGCGCCGGCTCGGTCCACCGACCGAGTTCGAGGTGGTCACGGCGGCCGCGTTCGCGTGGTTCGCGGAACAGAGCGTGGACGTGGCCGTGGTGGAGGTCGGGCTCGGCGGGCGACTCGACGCCACGAACGCATGGGACGGAGGTGTGGCCGCCGTCACCAACGTGGCGATGGATCACGCCGAGCTGCTGGGTGGCACCGTCCCGCGGATCGCCCGGGAGAAGGCCGCCATCCTGAAGCGCGGCGACCTCGGCGTCACGGGCGCCGCCGGGGAGGCGCTGGAGGTGGTGCGGCGCCGCGCACGCCGCATGGGCGTGCTCCTGGCCGAAACGGCGCCGTTGCCGGTCCTCGGCATGGATCGCCACGGGGTTCGCGTCGATGCCCCGGGCCTCGGCGAGGTACGGATCGGTCTGCTCGGGCGCCACCAGGCTGCCAACGCGGCCGTGGCGCTCGGCGTGGTGGACGCGCTCGAGCGGGCCGGGATCGCGCGGGTGCCAGCGGCTGCCCGCCGCGAGGGCCTCGCAGCGGCGCGGTGGCCGGGGAGGCTCGAGCTGATCGAGCTTCGTGGCGTGGGTCAGCCGGCCGGCGGCCGGCCAGTCGACCTCGGGCGGCCGATCGACCTCGTGCGGCCGGGCGACGAGGGACTGGCGATCGGCCTGGGACTGGCGATCGACCCCGGGCGGCCGGTCGACCTCGTGCTGGACGGCGCCCACAACCCGGCAGGCGTTCGCGCCCTGGTTGAGGCGCTCGACGAGCTGCGGCCGTCGCTGGCGCGCGGCCCCGTCACGCTGATGCTGGCGATCATGCGCGACAAGGACGTGCGCGGGATGGTGGAATGCCTCGCGTCGGCTGCGGCGCTGAGGGACGCACGGCTGGTGGCCACACAGGTCGGCGCTCGCGGCCTGGACGCGGGGGAACTCGCGGCGGCCTGGCGGCTTGCGCAGGAAGGCTCAACCGCGCAGGCAGGCTGGCCGGGTGCGCAGGCCGGCTCGGGCAGCCACGGCGGATCCGTGGACGTGGTCCGTGAGCCAGAGGAGGCGCTCGAGCACGCCGTCGGGCAGGCGGAGGCGGCCGGCGGTCCGCTCGTCGTGGCCGGCTCCCTCTACCTCGTGGGTGCCGTGCGCGGGATCCTGCAGTCACGGGGCCTCGTGCCATGAGTCTCGCGGGGTTGCCGCCGGGCGGGTTGCCGCCGGGAAGGCTGGGCACGACCAGGATCGGGCGCGAGACGTTCGCGTGGGGCGCACGCACCTACGTGATGGGCATCGTCAACGTGACCCCGGATTCGTTCAGCGGCGACGGCCTGTTGCGCGCCGTCGCCGAACCTGGCCCGTCCGTCGTCGCCCAGGCGCGCCGCATGGTCGAGGAGGGCGCCGATCTGCTCGACGTGGGTGGCGAATCCACCAGGCCGGGGCACGAGCCGGTGGACGAGGCGCAGGAGATCGCCCGCGTCGTCCCCGCCGTTCGCGCCATCCGGGAGGCCCTGCCCGGCCTGCCCATCAGCGTCGACACGACCAAGCCCGCAGTGGCCGAGGCCGCGCTGGATGCCGGCGCCGACTGCATCAACGACATCTGGGGCGTCGGCCCGTCCGGCGCGCTCGCCCGGATCGCCGCGCAGCGGCACGTCCCGTACGTGCTCATGCACAACCGGGCCGAGGCCCGCTACGAGGACGTCGTGGCGGAGGTCGTCGCCGACCTGGCGCAGGCGATCGAGCGTGCGGTGGCGGCCGGCGTCCCGCGCGAGGCGATCGTGGTGGACCCGGGGATCGGCTTCGGCAAGACCATGGCGCACAACCTCGCGCTGCTGCGCGATCTCGCCGCGCTGCAGGTGCTCCGAAGGCCCATCCTGCTCGGGACGAGTCGCAAGTCCACAATCGGGCACGTGCTTGGAGGGGTTGCGGCCGTCGAGCGGATCGAGGGGACGCTGGCCACGACCGCGCTGGGGATCGCGGCCGGGGCGGACATCGTGCGCGTGCACGATGTGCGGGAGAACGTGCGAGTCGCCCGGATGTGCGACGCGATCCTGCGAACGCGAGAGGAGGTCGGCGCTTGACGGACCGGATCGTGCTCCGGCGGATGGTCTTCTCGGGCCGGCACGGCTACACCGACGAGGAGCGGGCGCAGCCACAGCCGTTCGAGGTCGACGTGGAGCTGCTGCTCAACCTGCAGCCGGCCGGCATGGACGACGACCTCGACCGAACGGTCGACTATGGTCGGGCGTTCGAGATCGCGCGGGAGCTCGTGGAGTCGACCAACTTCAAGCTGGTCGAGGCGATCGCCGAGGGGATCGCGCACGAGCTGCTCCGTGTGCTGCCGGTCAACGAGGTCGGCGTCCGGGTGCGCAAGATGCGGGTGCCGGTGAGCGGGCAGATCGACCACGCCGAGGTCGAGGTCTGGCGCACGCGCTCGGAGGGCGAGCGGCGGCGTTGACCCCGGCGGGCGGCCACCACGCTCGTGCGCCGGCATCCGGAATGTGACCGGAACGGCCGCTGACCGGCTGGGCTCGGCGGCGCTGACCGGCTGGGCTCGGCGGCGCTGATCTCGCGACCGGCGGCGCGAACCGGCTGGGCTCGGCGGCGCTGATCTCGCGACCGGCGGCGCGAACCGGCTGGGCTCGGCATCGCTCCGGCTGGGCTCGGCATCGCTCGCCGCTGGATCGGTCTGCCTGCTGGAGTCGGCGTTGCCGTCCGCTGACGCACACCGGGCGCGCATCATCCGCCAGGCGGGCCGGGATCTCCGCTGACGCACACCGGGTGCGCGGCATCCGCAAGGCGGGCCGGAATCTCCGCTGACGCACACCAGGTGAGCACTACGTGGCCAGCGACGTGCGCGGTGACGGGAGACAGGCCCTGCGCCCGCTCATCCACGCACGGATGTGCCCGACTACCGCGTCTCCGACCTGCTCCGGATCGCGCCGACCGCGCGTAAGGCTCCCCCAGCGTGCGATAGCGCCAAACCGCCGCACCGGTCGGCCGCCGGCCCGACCGCCGCCCGAACGCCGGGAAGGCGCCCGTGCGCTCGCCCCGTGCGCTCGCCCCGACCGCCCTCCGACCGCCGCCCGAACGCCGGGAAGGCGCCCGTGCGCTCGCCCCGACCGCCTCGC